>JAOPYW010000125.1 GCA_025964405.1 Thermoleophilia bacterium
TACGACAAGGTCGTCTCCAACATCCAGGAAGTCCGCGCCCGTGGCGCAGCCGTCATCGCCGTCGCGACCGAGGGCAACCAGGACATCCACCAGCACGCCGACCACGTCATCTACGTGCCCCGCACCCGCAACGAGCTCATGCCGCTCCTCGCGATCGTGCCGCTCCAGCTGTTCGCGTACCACATCGCCACAGCACGCGGCCTGAACGTGGACCAGCCGCGTAACCTCGCCAAGACCGTCACCGTCGAGTAAGTCGGTATCGGTGCGGAGCGATCCGCATGCTGCGTCGAACTTCAGGGCCGGGATCCGGGGATGCACTCAAGTGCTATCCCGCGGATCCCGGCCCCTCGTTCGCCTTGCCTGCGAACCGCTCCGCACCTCTTCTCGGCGCCTTGGCGAGCTGGGCCATGCCCACGGCCCCTCCGTGACTGACCCTGGTGATCTCGGTCGAGGCGTTGGTTGATTCGGCCCCGTATGTGGGGCCGAAGTCGCCGCGAGTGAACGCTGCGCCCCGCCGCAGGGCGCGGCTGCACGACCGGGGCGCTCGACTCGGCTGCTAGCCTCGCGGCATGGGAATCCACGGAGTCGATCGCGCGAAGGAACTGGTCGGGGCCGTGCTCGAGGGCGTCGCCTACGCGAGCGTCGAGCCGACCGTCGACGTCGACGACTGGAAGGGCCGTGACGTCACCGAGATGGTCGTGCTGACCGCCGGAGGTCGCGACACCGCCGTCTGGGTCTCCGGTCGCGCCGACCGGGTCGCGCTCGCCGGGCCCGTCTCCGAAGTGCTCGCCGAGGCACCGGCGCTCATCCCCGCCGGTCATCGCGCTCCCTGGGGCCGGCTCGTGGGCGCGACGATCCGTGGCGTGCGCAACGCATCCACCCCCGACGGCAAGACCGGTCACGGGTTCGTGCAGGCCGTCGAGCTCGCGTTCGACGACGGGTTCGTCACCATCGCCGGATTCCGTCCCGACGACGAGCTCTCGACCGACACGTTCGAAGACCTCGTCGTGTTGCCGGGTGCGCTCTACGAACTGCCCGACCTCAAGCAGCGAACGATCGTGGTGCACTGATGGACTTCACCGAAGCCGGCGAGATCGCCCGACGCGTTCGCGCGAACTACACCACGCTCGAGGAGCGCCATCACGGCGCGGAGTGGACCCCCACGGAGATGGTCGTCGGCCTGCAGCAGGACGTCGGCGACCTCGGGCGCCTCGTCATGGCGCTCGACGGACGCTGGGCACACGGCGACGATCCGAAGGGCGGGCTCGAGTACGAGCTCGCCGAAGTGATGTGGTGGCTGTTCGCGCTCGCGCAGCGCCTCGACATCGATATGGAATCAGCCTACGCGACATCGATGGCGACCCTCGAGGAGAAGCTCGCGGCCGCAGTCGCGGCGCTCGCGTCAGCTGACTGACAGCGCTTCCGTGATGCACGACGCATCGGCTTCGCGCGGGTCGCCCGCACGCGTCACGACATAGACCGTCTGGGGCTGGGGCTCGAGCTGCGGCGGGTCGGGCAGCTGCACGAGCTGCTGGTCGTCGGCGGTGGTGCGGTTGTGGAGCGCCACCACGAACGCCGGGAACCGCGCGACGGCCGCGCCCTGGCGACACAGCTCCAACGCAGCCTCGGTGGTCGTGATGCGATGCCTGACCGTGCGCGGAACCCGGTCGTCAGGCCAGCCGTCGAGTGACTGCGCGCGGATGGTCGATCCGATCGTCGGCCGCACGGGCGCCGCGAACGCGAGCTCGGCGAATGGCGCATCGACGAACCGGGGCAGCCCGAACGTGCCCATGTCGAGCTCGGCGACGGCGCGATGCGTGAGCCCCTCGGTCGGCATCGGTATGTAGGTGATGCCGATGTCGCTCGCGCGGCTCAGCACGGCCGTCTCGATCTCACCCGGAGCGAGGTAGCGATGCTCGAGCCCGGTGCCGTCGGGGAGCTGCGCCAGCAGTGGCCGCGTGAAGTAGGTGCCGAACACCTCGTGCGAGGCGTAGCGCAGCACGGGCCCGCCGGGTCGACGCGTCGTGAGTTCAGCCGGCAGCGCCGCCAGCTCGGCCACGATCGGGCCGGCGCGGCGCGCGAGCGTGCGTCCTGCGTCGGTGAGGGCGATGCCGCGTCCCTGCGCACGCAACAGCGGCACGCCGACTTCCCGTTCGAGCACCTTGACCGCCTTCGACAGTGCCGTCGGGGTGATGTGCAGGAGCTGCGCCGCGGCCCGGATGCTGCCGGTCTCGGCGACGACGCTGAAGTACCGCATACGATTGAGATCCATAGGTTCACGATTGTAGCGGAATGGGAGCTTGTAGTTCTCGATGCCACCACGTACCGTTCCCCCGGTCATCGCAGCACCGATCCGAGGAACCCCATGTTGATCGCCCCCGTCGCCACCCCCCGCGTCGCCTCCGCACCGCCCGCCACCGCAGCCCCCGCTGCGATCGTCGAGCTCGGCACCCTCGTCGTGCAGACCTGGGACGTCGCGCGCCAGCAGGGGTGGCTCGAATCGAAGCCCGCCCACGGCTCGGTCATCCGCTCGGGCATCACCGACACCTTCACCGCCGTGGGGGAGCTGATCGCAGCGCACCGCAACGATCCCTCGGCAGCCGACGGGTATGTCGCGCTGGTGCGGCACGGCGCCACCTGGGATGCCGTGCAGCTCGACATCGGGACGAAGGACGGGGTGCTGGTCGACTTCCACCCGGCACCGGGTGTCGACGTGCGCACGATCTGGAACGTCGGCGGCTACCCCTTTCCGGCGTGGGGCGAGGATGATCCGCGAGGTGGGTTCCCGGGCTGGGAGCCGAACACGGGTGTGTCGGCATGATCACGTCGCCGATCACCCCATCGCTCCCTGTGACCTGCACCGTCGCACCCGGAACGGTGCTCGGTACCGGGCTCGCCTACTGGCTCGAACGACCCGAGGCGCCCGGGCAGGATGCCGTCACGGCGCGGGTCACGATCACGGCCGGCGCGACGCTCCTGTCGGGCGTGCACGACGTGCAGGCAGCGGCGCTGCAGCTGCTCAACGCGCAGTTCGGACACCGTAAGCATCCCGCGCCCGGCATGGTGGCCTTCGTGCGCACCGCTCCCCAGACGTGGGATGCGGTGGCGCTGCTCGCCCCGACGCGCACCGACGGCACGGATGTCAGGCGCATGTGGTCGAACCTGCAGTCGCTGCGCGTGGCCGACGGCCTCGAGGTCGATGCGATCTGGCAGGTCAGCGACTACGGGTACGACACCCGGTTCGGCGACGCCGACGGCATCGTGGTGCGCGAACCGCGCTGACGCCGACGCTGTCGGCATGCCCTGTCAGAATGTGCGCATGGCAGGTCGCAGCGACATCAAGCGGTTGAAGCGGAAGGTGGGCACGTTCGACGAGCCCGTCGTCGACGCGCCGATCGGGGCGGTGCAGCTGCCGTCGACCGGTGTGAAGTACGACCGCCACGGCAACCCGAAGCCGCTGCTCTCGGGCCAGGATTCGCACGACGACGAGCCCGACGACCACGTGCGGGCGCCGCGGCAGCGCAAGCAGCAGGAGCCGGAGCTCGCCTTCCAGACCGACTTCTTCGTGGAGGAGCCGACGATCCAGAAAGCGCTCACCACGTGCCACAAGGTGCTCGCCGACAAGTTCGTGACCGAACACCAGCTCCGCGAGAAGCTGAAGAAGGCCGAGTGCGAGCCGGAGGCGATCGAGGAGGCGCTCGAACGTTGCCGGAAGGCGGGCCTGCTCGACGACCGTCGCTATGCGGAGCAGTGGGTGGAGTCGCGCGCGCGACGCGGGCACGGAGCGCGCCGCATCTCCCAGGACCTCGCGCAGCGCGGCATCGACCGCGGCATCGTCGCGACGGCGCTCGAGACGGTGCAGGAGAACGGCGCGCTCGACGCCGGAGCCATCGACGCGGCGCGCAAGAAGTTCGCGCGCGTCGACCTCGGCGACGCCAAGGCGCGGTCGAAGGCCCTGCGCTGGCTGCTGGGTCGCGGGTTCAGCTCGGGGCAGGCATATGCGGCCCTCGCGGCGGTTCGTGCTGCAGCCGACGGGGCAGGTGACGAGGCATGAGCCCAATGCACCACCTGCCGGGAGTCGTTCCCCTCTACACCGCCGTCGAGATGCGCACC
>JAOPYW010000254.1 GCA_025964405.1 Thermoleophilia bacterium
CTGCGTAAGACCAACGTAAGGCCATGGGCAGCGGGGCGTAGGAGGGCCGAATCGCGTCGCAGCCGCGTCAAGATGCCTAGCTTTACGACCTTGTTTCGTGCGTCAGGGCCCGGGGATACCGCGTCCAGTCAGCGCCTGCACGGCGCTCGCCCACCTTCGAATCCCTGGAGCAGACATGAAGGCAGTCACGTACCACGGCAAGCGCGACGTTCGGGTCGAGGAAGTGCCCGACCCCACCATCGAGCAGCCCACCGACGCGATCATCAAGGTGACGTCGTCGGCCATCTGCGGCTCCGACCTCCACCTCTACGAGCTGCTCGGCATGTACATGGATTCCGGGTACGTGCTCGGCCACGAGCCGATGGGCATCGTGCAGGAGGTGGGCTCGGGGGTCACCAACCTCAAGGTCGGCGACCGTGTGGTCATCCCGTTCAACATCTCGTGCGGGCACTGCTTCATGTGCGACGGCGGCCTCATGTCGCAGTGCGAGACGACGCAGGTGCACGAGTACGGCAAGGGCGCGTCGCTCTTCGGGTTCACCAAGATGTACGGCAACATCCCGGGCGGCCAGGCCGAGTACCTGCGGGTGCCGCAGGCGCAGTTCGGACCGATCGTCGTGCCGGAGGGGCCGGTCGACGAGCGCTTCCTCTACCTGTCGGACGTACTACCGACCGCGTGGCAGGCGGTGAAGTACGCCGAGGTGCAGGGCAGGTCCGTGGCGATCATCGGTCTCGGCCCGATCGGCGACATGGCGTGCCGCGTCGCGCGGGAGCAGGGTGCCGATCGCGTGATCGCGCTCGACCTCGTGCCCGAGCGACTCGAGCGCGCGCGCCTGCGCGGTGACGAGGTGTTCGACGTCTCGGGCAAGGACGACGTGGTCGCAGCCATTCGCGAGGTGACTGACGGGCGCGGCCCCGACTGCGTCATCGACGCGGTCGGCATGGAGGCGCACGGCGCCCCGATCGGCAAGCTGGCGCAGGACATGGCTGGGCTGCTGCCCGATCCGCTCGCGCGCGCGATGATGGAGAAGGCAGGCGTCGATCGGCTGAGCGCCCTGCATCTCGCGATCGAACTCGTGCGGCGCGGCGGCACCATCTCGATCGTGGGCGTCTACGGCGGCATGGCCGACCCGATGCCGATGGACACGCTGTTCGACAAGCAGATCCAGCTGCGCATGGGCCAGGCCAACGTGAAGCGATGGGTCGACGAGATCATGCCGCTGCTCGTCGATGACAGTGACCCGCTCGGCGTCGACCAGTTCGCCACCCACCGGGTGCCGCTCGACGAGGCACCACACGCCTACGAGATCTTCCAGAAGAAGCAGGATGGCGCGATCAAGGTCGTGCTCAAGCCATGAGCGACGCCGAGCAGCCGCGCGACGGCGAGCGCGGGCGGGTGAGGATCGTCGGGTTCCCCGGCTGCCTCGTCGTCTCGCTCGTGCTGTCGGTCGTCGGCACGATCCTCATCAACGTGCTGATCCGGCTCTTCAACTGACCCCGACCTGTGGGTCGCGCCGATCAACTCGACGCAGCCACACGCACCGCGAATGCGGCGTCGGCCCCTGCAGCGCGTCCGCTGCGCAGCGCGCCGTCGAGCGTCGCGCCGTCGACGTGGTCGCCAGCGACGTAGAGACCCCGCGTCACCCGGGGGTCGCGCACCTGCCCCCACGCGCCCGGCTCCGCGAACGGGAGGCAGTCGACGAGGTGGTCGGTGTGCAGGTGCTCCCAGCGAGCGACCGTCGCGCCGAACCATCGCGTCAGCTGCGCGCGAACCTGCTGTTCGAGCGCGTCGCCCTCCGCAGTCGTCGCGTCGGGCACGACGGTCGCCTGCAGCAGTGCCCGACCTTCGGGCGCATATCCCGGCTGCACGTTGCTGACCAGCGCCGCATTGTCGATCGGCCCGTCGTCACCGGTGCCGAGCAGCAGCACGGGCCGACGGTCGGCGGGCTGCGCGGGCAGCGCGTAGTAGTGGGTGATGCTCGTCGGGTGCACGTCAGCGTTCAGCGCCGTGATGCCGCCGTTCGCCACCGGATCCACCAGGTCGTACGCCGCCTGCTGCTCCACCGCGACGATGACCGTGGTCGCGCTGACGGAGCGGTACATGTCGACGTGTACGCGCCACCCGCCGTCGTCGAGGCGCTCGAGGCGTTCGACGCGGGTGTCGACCGTGACCGAACCATGGGGGAGCCGTGCGGCGAGCTGCCGCGTGACGGCACCGAGGCCCTCGGCCGGGAGCGACGAATCGCCCTCGCCGAACACGCGCAGCAGCCACCGCAGCTTCGCCGCCGACGTCTCGAGGGCCGGCTCGAGGAACACGCCGCGGAAGAACGAGCCGAGCATCAGCTCACCGAACGCGCCGGTGCCCGCATGCGCGAGCAGCTCCCGCGCCGTCTCGTCACGCTCGTCGCGATCATGCGGCCCCGACGCGCGCACCGACAACGCGAGCCGCCCGGTGCGGAGCTTGTCGCCGAGCGAGCCGAGCGTCGTCTGGAGCGTCCGCGCACCGAGCCGCGGATGTCGACGCGGATCGGCGACGACCTGGAACCGACCGTCGTGGCGCACGGCGGCCCCGGCCACGAAGCTGCCGAGCTGCAGCGCGTCGAGGTCGAGCTGGGCCTGCACCTCGGGGTAGGCCGTGTTGAGCACCTGGAACCCGCGATCGAGGCGGAATCCGTCGCGCTCGACGGTTCGAACGCGCCCACCGACGTCACCCTCGGCCTCGAGCACCAGCATCCTCGAACCCGGCTGGCGCAGCGCGACCTCGCCGGCGGCGGCCAGGCCGGCCGGTCCGGCGCCGATGATGAGCACGTCGACGTGCTCGGGAAGGTCGGTGGCGGGCAACAGCCAGGGGTTCACGCACAGCTCCAATCGGGCGGAGCGCGCACGCGCACCGGCAGGTCGACGATACCTATCCGCGTTCCTGGCCGATACACGGGTATGCGCGAACCTGCCGACCACTCACGTTCATCACAGCCCGGACTGGATGGCTACACGCCGATCTGGGATGCCGAGCGCACGGTGCACCAGCAGAACTACGAGCGCGACGACGTGATCATGGGGTGGGCGGCCGACACGCGGTCGATCTGGCGCCGCCTCGCCGAGGTCGCGGCCCAGGCGGCGATCGGCGCGATCGTGCTCGCTGCCGGGATCGCCGTGCTGATGCTCGTCGCGAAATAGCCGGCGTGCTCGCGGTAGGCTCGCGCCATGCCTTCCGCCGCCGACCACGTGACTCCGGCCTGCTCCGTCGAGCGGCTCTGGTCGTGGAACACGAACGTGCGCGACCCCGACGCCGCGTGCGTCGTCTACTGGATGGCGCGCTCCCAGCGGGCGGTGCACAACCTCGCGTTCGACACCGCGATCGCGACGGCGAACGAGCTCGCCCTCCCGCTCGTCGTGCTCTTCAACCTGTCGGCCGGCCCGCCCGAGAACGACCTGCGCCACGTCCGCCAGATGCTCGCCGCCTTCCCCGAGCTGGCCGTGCGCGTGGTGCAACGGGGCGCGGCCTTCGCGGTGCGCGGCTACGGTGCTCCGGGCGCGCTCTCGACGGCGCTCACCGCGCTGCGACCCGCTGTCGTCGTGACCGACGAGGATGCGATGCCGCACGCGCGCGCGGCCCGCAAGCGCGTGGCGCATGCGTTGCGCGTGCCCCTGGTGTCGGTCGACGCCGACGTGATCGTGCCGAACCGCGTGATCGGCGCGCGGCAGTACGCGGCGCGCACCCTGCGGCCGCGCATCCACGCGGTGCTCGCCCAGTTCGAGGGGGAGCTGGGTTCCGACAGCAGCCGCGTGCACGTCGCGTGGCCGGCTGACACCGAGTTCGCCGACGGCGTCGAGTCGTGGCACGCGCCGTCACACGTGCTCGACGCGGCGTGGGTCACGCACGCCCTCGACGCAGCCCGCATCCACGGCATCGCCGACGAGGCCGGCGAACTGGATGCACCGAGCGGACTGGCCGCGGCGCGCGCACGGCTCCACCGTTTCATCGAACACGGCCTCGACACCTACGCCGACGATCGCAACCAGCCGCACCTCGACGGCACGAGCGGCATGTCGATGTTCGTGCACTACGGGCAGATCGCGCCCCACGAGATCGTGCAGGCGGTGCGCGGGTCAGGCGCCCGGCGCGAGGGCATCGACACGTTCGTCGAGGAGTTCGTGGTGCGGCGCGAGCTCGCGTGGAACTACGCGTTGCACACGCCCGACTGTCGCGACTGGGATGCCCTGCCCGAGTGGGCGCGCCGCACCCTGGAGGACCACGCGTTCGATGACCGGCCGGTGATCCACAGCGAGGCGGAGATGGTCGCGTGCGCGACGCGCGACCCCCTCTGGAACGCGGCCCAGGCGCAGATGCGCGACAGCGGCCTCATGCATGGCTACCTGCGCATGTACTGGGCCAAGCAGATCCTCACGTGGACGCGCACCCCGCAGGAGGCGTTCGAGATCGCACTGCGCCTGCACGATCGCTACTCGCTCGACGCGCGCGACCCCAACTCGATCACGGGCGTCTCGTGGGCGATCGGTGGGGTGCACGACCGCGCCTGGCCCGAGCGCGCGATCTTCGGCAAGGTGCGTTCGATGACGTTCGCGAGCACGGGCCGCAAGTTCGACAAGGCGGCCTACATCGGGCAGTGGAGCGACGGGCCGGTGCAGCTGACGCTCGGTTGATGTCGGGCCCTGAGTGGCGCGGGCCCTTGCGCGACCTGAGATCATGCGGCATGGTGAGGCGCATCATGGATTCGTGACCTGCCCCAGTTCCACGCGGAGCATCGTGAACACCCCGATGCCCGCCCTTCGATTTCGGCAGGCCAGCATGCAACTTCCATCCCCGATGCCCGACCCGGGAACCGTCACGTCCAACGGCGCGCTCGTCGCGACCGACATCACGCATGCCTACGGCGACCACGTGGTGCTCGACGACATCTCGCTCACGGCAGCGCCCGAGCGGCGCCTCGGGCTGGTCGGCGACAACGGATCGGGCAAGTCGACGCTGCTGCGGCTGCTCGCCGGCATCGAGGAGCCCACTGCGGGCACGATCACGCGACCGCCCGAGACGGCGCTGCTGGAGCAGTCGCTGCCGCATCCGCCCGAGACGACCATCGGCGCGATCGTCGAGGAGGCGCTGGCGGAGCTGCGCGCCCTGGCGCGCCTCGTGGGTGAGCTCTCGGAGCTCGTGCAGCGCCTGCCCGACGACACCGGGCTCGCGCGCGAGTACGGCGATGCCCTCGAGGCCGCGACCGATCGCCAGGCGTGGGATGCCGACCACCGCGTCGACCGCGTGCTCCGTGGGCTCGGCCTGGAGCACTTCCCGCGCTCGCGTTCGATCGGGGAGCTGTCGGGCGGCGAGCGGGCGCGCGTCGCGATGGCGGCGCTCCTCGTGCGGCAGCCGCGGGCGCTCCTGCTCGACGAGCCGACCAACCACCTCGACGACGCGGGCATGGAGTTCCTCGAGCGGCACCTGCGCGGCCTGCCGGGGGTGGTCGTCGTCTCGAGCCACGACCGCGCCTTCCTCGACGCGGTCTGCACCGACATCCTCGACATCGATCCGTCGCGGGCGGGCGTGATCACCCGATTCGGTGGCACCTTCACCGACTACCTCTCGAGCAAGCGCCGCGAGCGGATCAAGTGGGAGCGCGCCTACGCCGACCAGCAGGTCGAGCTCACGGCGCTCGCGAACTCGATCACCGAGCTGGGCGGCGCGTCGTCGGTCGGCGCCTTCCATTCGCACCACGACAACGAGAAGATGGGCGCGGGGCATCGAGCCGGTCGGGTCGACAAGAGCATCGCGCGCCGCGTGCGCAATGCGCGGCGACGGTACGAGGCCCTCGAGCGCGCCCCGATCGCCCAGCCGCCGCAGCCGCTGCGGTTCCGTGCCTCGCTCGGGCGCTCCGCAGAACACGAAGAGGCGCTGCTCAAGGTCATCGACATCGAGATGCGCGGCCGCCTCGCGCCGACGAGCTTCACGCTCCAGCAGGATACGAAGCTGCTCGTGACCGGGCGCAACGGCGCGGGCAAGTCGACACTGCTCGGCGTGCTGGCCGGCGAGCTGACGCCCAGTCGCGGAACCATCGAGCAGCTCGACGGCATGCGGGTCGGCATCCTGCGGCAGGACACCAGCTTCCGCAACCCGAACCGCACGCCGCGCTCGTTGTACGCAGAGGCGCCGCGCATCCCGGGCGCGCCGTCGCTGGTCGACCTCGGGCTGCTCCACGAGAGTGACCTCGATCGCGCGGTGGGGGTGCTGAGCGAGGGGCAGCAGCGCCGAGTCGCACTCGCCCTGCTCATCGCCGAATCGCCGGAGCTGCTCCTGCTCGACGAGCCGACCAACCACCTGTCACCGACGCTCGTCAGCGAACTCGAGACCGCGCTCCTCGATGCGCCGTGTGCGGTCGTCGTGGCCACCCACGACCGCTGGCTGCGGAGCCGGTGGGACGGCCTCGAACTGCGGATGTAGTGCAACCGCCGCAACGGCAACCAAACACTACGGCTGGTGTAGCACGGGCTCGATCTCGTGACGCTCCGCCCGGTCGATCCACGCGATGCGGTCGGTCTGGCCGTCGTCGGAAACAGCGTACCGCGCGTGGCCGAGGTGGCAGGCGCGTGCGATCCACGCTGCGCAGAGCGCGTCGCGTTCATCCTGGTCACGGACCTCGAACGACACGCATCCGAAGCGCCCGCGAACCTCGGCCACGACGCGGGCCGTGAAGCCCGCTCGCGATTCGCCCGGGTGCCGGGTGTCGAGCTGGGCGAACGCCGCACTGGGGAAACCCTCCTCGACCCCGAGCCCGGCCGCGCCAGCCGCCGCGAAGAACGCGAACCCGGTCTCGAGCCAGTCCCGCAGGTAGTGCTCGGCGACGTGTGCGGAATCAGGGGTCCAGAAGATCCCTTGGCCGGTCTCGCGGCGCAGCGCGCGTTCACATGGCCGCGATCGTTCGCCCTCGGGAGCTGGGGCGCGCGGTGCATCGATGACGACCGACGACACCTGGAGCGATGCGAGGTGGCGGATGCCCGTGGTCGGCGTTGCCACCCGGAGCACGGGTTCGACGAGACGGCCGGCGAGGTCGATCACTGCGACGTGACTGCCCTTGCGCGTGCCGCCCACATCGATGCCAGCAACGAGCTCCATCCCCGGAACGTACCCGTTCTCGGCTTGGCACCACGCCGAGCGGGCGCGCCGGTCCCGCCGCGGGTAACCTGCGATCCATGCGTCGCCGTCTCGTCCTCGTGCTCCTGCTCGTGTGTGCCCTCGCCGCCGCTGCCGCGGTGATGCTCGTCTCGAGCCTGTCGACGCAGGTGCGCCCCGAGCGGGGCCGGCTCATCTCGATCACCTCGCCGACGCAGCCGCGCGCCGCCGGTGATGACGGGCGAGTGCGCGTCCGCTACGAGGCGGCGCCCGAGGCTGACCGCGAGGTCGCGGCCCTCGTGCGTCGCGACGGGTTCGCCGAGGCAGCGGCGAAGACCCTCACCCGAGAACTCGCGCTCAAGCGCGACGTGACCATCGTCTTCGGTGGTAACCCGGCCGGTCCGTTCTTCGACCGCACGGCCGGCACCATCGAATATCCATGGGCGTTCGTGACGACGACGTCGGAGCTGCTCGATGCGAACGGTTACCGGGGCGCCGACCTCGAGCAGGCCGTGCTCGACGCCACGCAGTTCATCGTGGAGCACGAGCTCGGCCACGCGCTCATCGACCAGTACGACCTGCCCGTGCTCGGCCGCGAGGAGGATGCGGCCGACTCGTTCGCCGCGTTCGTCGCGGTGGAGCTGCACGACGACGGCGAGAAGGTGATCGCGGCAACTGACCTCTTCGCGGCCTTCGCCGACACGGCCAAGGCCGCCGAGCAGGTGACGGGGACGGTTGCCGACGAATCGGAGTTCTCCGACCCGCACGCGTCTGACCTGTCGCGGTTCTACACCATCAGCTGCCTGGTGTATGGCGCCGACACCGCGCGCTACGCGAACGTCGTGGCCAACCTCGGGCTGTCGAAGACCCGGTTGTCGAGCTGTGCGACGCAGTGGCGCCAGGCGTCAGACAGCTGGCACCAAGTGCTCGACCCGCACCTCGACTGACACGCCCCTGCTACGGCGTGGCAGGTGCTGAGGTGCCCTCGGCCGGGGCCGGAGCCGCGGGCGGCGTGATCGAGATGCCGTCACGTGATGGCGAGCGGTTCGGCCGCACCGTCATGTCAGCCGTGCTCGACTGCGTGGCGAGCGCACCACCGATGAGGCCGGCAGCCGCGCCGAGCAGGCCCACGCCTGCGGTCGCGCGCAGGAGGCTGGCTTCAGCGAACCCCGGGTTGTGGCCGAGCGCGAGCATCGCCCCGCCGGCTGCGAGCATGAGCCCGAAGGCCGCGGCGCCGACGGTGGCGAGCCCGGTGTGCGGCGTGTTGGGAACCTCCTCGATGGTCGTGCCATCGTCGGAGAGGACGCGAACCGGGTCGGCAAGGAGGTCCTGCTGGTGCACCTTGCCGATGATGCTGGATCCGACTGCGTAGCCGGCGACGCCGAGGCCGAGGGTGGCGCCGACCTGGAGGAGGATTCGTGGGGCGATGTCCATGTCAGTTGCCTCCGGCGGTCGGGGTTGCGGCGGGGAGCGTCGGCTCGACCCATGGCACGTTGCCCGGCGACTGCGGGACTTCCTTGGTGTCGATGCCCTTGGGGAACACGTAGACCGATTCGATGCCGGCGATCGCCTGCAGCGCAGCCTGGTGCTTGCCGATGAGCGGCTTCTCGTAGGGATCGAACTTGTTGTCCTTGGTGTAGTTGCGCCCGTCGACCTGGTCGAGGTCGCCCGACAGGCGCGCGGTCCAGAGCGCGCCGTCCTTGGTCTGCACGACGGCGAACGAGCGGTCCTGGTCGTCGGCCTGGGCGCGCGCGTGCGCCACGCCGATCGCCTCGCCGACCTCGGCCGCCGTGCCGTCGGCGTGCACCGTGACCGCCTCCGCCGTGGTCGGGTCGATGTACATTCCCAGGTCGAGGAGCTTCTTCTCGGTGGTCACGGCTTCGCCGTAGGCGACGGCCATGCCTTCGAGGTTCGCCGGCGTGGCCGGCAGGTCGGTCGTGAAGTTCTGCGCCTGCTGGAGGAGCGTGCTCGCGGCGGGCCGATCAGCGGTCGGGCCGAAGTAGCGCTGGGCGACCCCGGCGATGGCGCCGACGACGCCGCCCGCCATGAGCGCGAGTCCTGCACCGCGCATGCCATTGCGGAGCAGCACGTTGCCCACCTTGGCGCCCTCGCCCAGGCCGAGGATCACCACGCCCGCCGCAATCGCGCCCGTCGAACCGCTGAAGAGTGCGCTGTCGAACAGCTGCTTGCCGCCGCCCCCGACCGTGTCCTTGTACGTGCTGATGCCGGTGGCCACGAGACCGACGAGGCCCGCCGTGCCACCGAGCAGGCCGATGAGTGATCCGCTGCCCTTGGGCGCGGCCGCAGCCGCAGCGACGACCACGGGTGCGGCGTCGGCAGCCGCAGCGGCAGCAGCCGGCGCGGTCTCGACAAGCTTCGTGAGCGAGCTGCCGACCTTGCCGGCGAGTGTCCCGAATACGTTCGTCATCAGAGGTGGTCCCCAACCTCGTCGTTGCGCGCCGCAGTCCCGTGCGGCACAAGTCCCTACCGACCTGTCGCGTCAGCGCGGAGTTTCGTTGCAGCGGGCGCGCCGCTCGCTACGGTGCGACGACGGCGAACACCAGGGGGGCGAGGTAGGCACCGGGCCGCTGGGCCGCGGGCGTGCGGAGACCGAATCGGAGCCGAGCCTCAGCCGTCGTGATTCCGGCGGGAGCCCGCGCGATGCGTGATCCCGAGGCGGTGGAGGGTGCGATGGCCCGCCACGGATCGGCGTTCGAAGTGCCACAGTTGCCGGTGGTGGAGTAGGTGGTTCCGTCGGTGGTGGCACCAGCCGCCACCGATTTGAGGCAGGCTCCGAAGAGGCTCGTGCCGGGCGTGGTCCAGTCGGCCGTCGACGACGCGAAGTCGGTGATGCGAGTGGAATCGAGCTGTACGACGGCGAAGTCGAGGTTGCCGCCCACCGAACTGTATCCGGCAAGGGCAAGCCGGCCGTCGGCGCCGACCACGCCTGCGAAGGGCTCCTCGTCGCCCGCGCCGATGGGGATCCGGAGCTGACCCGTTCCGTTGAACGTCAGATCGGGCGCGCCAGCCGACGTGAAGCGCAGGGCCTCGAAGTCGAAATTCGAGCCCGCCCCCGCCTGCGATTGCCCGATGGCGACGATGCGGCCGTCGCCCAGTGTCGTCAGCCCGAAGACCGAATCGTGGCCGGGACCGGGTGCCACCACGACTCGCCCGTCGCCATCGAACGTGGTGTCGAGTGTTCCGTTGGCGAGGTAGCGCATCAGGTACGCGTCGTTGTAGCTGCCGTTCGCGTAGTAGCCGCCGACCAGGATCTTGCCGTCGTCCTGCACGTGCACGGCGCGACCGTAGTCGTTTCCGCTGCCGACGGTGGTGACGACCTTGCCGGTGCCGTTGAACGACGTGTCGAGGGTGCCGTCGACGTTGTATCGGAGCACCGCGACGTCGGCGGTCGCCCCGACCGTGTAGCCCGCCACGATGAGGCGGCCGTCGGGCTGGATCGCCAAGCTGCGGCCGTAGTCGGCACCGGAGCCGACCGCGGTCGTCACCTTGCCTCCCGTGCCGAACGTGGTGTCGAGGGCACCGTTCGCCGTGAAGCGTGCAACGGCCACGTCGTCGGTCGCGCCCTGGGTGAACCCGGCGAGCACGATGCGTCCATCAGGCTGCAGGGCGAGCGCATAGGCGTCATCTGACGCCGACCCGAAAGGCGTGGTGGCGATGCCATCCCCGTCGAAGGTGGTGTCGAGGCTTCCGTTCGTGTTGTAGCGCACCACGGCGAAGTCGTTCCACGCGCCGACATCGCCGATGCCCCCGGCCAGGATCTTGCCGTCTGGTTGCACCATCAGGCTCCAGATCGACGAGCCGTAGGGGAAGTTGGTCGTGACCTTCCCGTCGCCGTCGAAGGTGGTGTCGAGCGAGCCATCGACGTTGTACCGCGCCAACGACATCGATCCGTTGGCATGCCCGGCGGCGATGACCTTGCCGTCTGGCTGCGTGGTGACGGCGTAGGCGATGTCGGTGCTGCCGCTGATCGCAGTGGTGGTCGTGCCGTCACCCGAGAAGCCGCTGTCGAGTGCACCGCTCGGCGGCTGCCACATGCCGACGCCCGAGCCGTCTCGCTGGTACAGGTGCAGCGAGGCGGTGTCGTTGCTGGAACCGAACGACACCACGCAGTCGGCGCTGGTGACCTGGCTGGCCCCCGGTTGCACCTGCCCGAAGTCGGTCGCGCCGGGAGTACCGGCTCCGCAGGCTGCGGTCGCCAGGGTCGTGACGCTCACCACATCCGCCGTGACCACGATCGATGCGCTGGTGGCGCCCGTGGCGGTCGACGTCGCGATCGCGGCTGCCACGGCGATGGCCACGAGCAAGCGTGCTCCGCGCGCAGGAGTGAACCAGGGTCTGATGGTTGGGCGACCGATCACCATGGTTGCATCGGCACGGTTCGCGGCGCACATGATGCCGGGCCTCGAAGTATCGCGCGACGCGTGTGCGATGGCACATCCCTTCCCGTGCGTGGTGCATCATGTCCACATGACGACCGCACCCCAGGACGAGTTCGGAGACGGTGACGAAGACGTGGTCGCCTGCGCGCACTGCGGCGAGGAGAACGACCCGATCGCACTGCAGTGCGACGCGTGCGGCGAACCGCTCGACGATCCGACCCGCGGCATCTGCAATTTCTGTGGGGTGGCCACGGTGGAGCGGTGCGCGGGCTGCGACGCGCTCATCTGCTGGGAATGTAGCGATGACGCGCGCACCGGAGCGACCAGCGTCCGGGCCGGGGTACCGTGGTGCGCCGACTGCCGCGCCGGTGCCGGTATCGGCTGAGATCAGCGCGCGCCGGCGCCGAACCAGTCGCTCGGTCGGGGCAGGTCGAGGCGGTACCGGATGCCGAGCAGTCGCAACGTGAAGCAGGTGGCCGCGCCCAGGATGGGCCAGAGCAACTGGTGGTTGCCGTGCACGTAGGGAGCCGCGACGATCGTCGCGCCGACCAGCGCCGGAATCGCATACAGTTCGTCGCGCAGCACCGTCGGTGGTTCGCCCACGAACAGGTCACGCAGCACGCCGCCGCCGATCGCCGTGATGGCCCCGAGCAGCACCGCCGCGGGCCCGTCGACCTCGAAGTGGATGGCGGTCGCGGTGCCGGTCACGCAGAACACCGCGAGGCCCGCCGCGTCGAACACGTCGACGTGGCGCTCCAGGCGCCCGAGCAGGGGGTGGGCGAGGCAGGCGAGCACGCCGGCAGCCACGGCGACGAACAGGTACCGCTCGTCTCGGAAGGTGGCAGGCGGGCGACCGATCAACAGGTCGCGCACGATGCCGCCGGCGAGTCCGACGCTCCCGGCGAGCACGAGCACACCGAAGACGTCGAGTCGTGCACGTACGCCGGCCATCGCTCCGCTCAGCGCGAAGGCGAAGGTGCCCACCAGGTTGAGCACGAACACGAGGGTGGCGTCGAAGCCGAACAGCATGCTGCGTTCCTATCAGGAACCTGCGACGTCGACGCGGCCTATTCGACCGTGTTGCTGCCGCGGCCGCGCATCCATCGCACCACGAGCACCATGATGCCCCCCAGGATGCACGCGACCGCGACATATTTGAGGGGCTCCATCCAGGCGCCCGCCCGCTCCCAGTTGTCACCGAGCAGGTAGCCGGCCGTCGTCAGGAGCGCGATCCACGCGCCGGCCCCGATGGCGGTGAGCGTCAGGAACCGGCCCATCGGCATGCGCGCGAGACCCGCCGCCACGCTCACGAACGTGCGCACGAGCGGCACGACGCGGCCGTAGAGCACCGCCTTCTCGCCGTGGCGCTGCATCCACAGGTCGCTCGCAGCCACGCGTTTCGGTGTCGCGCCGACCCAGCGCCCGTGCCGGTCGAGCAACCAGCGCCCGCGGTGCCCGATCAGGTACGAGCCCACGGCTCCACAGAGTGACCCGGCGAGCGCGACCACCACGACGGCGACCACGTCGAGGTCGCCGGTCGACGCCAGGTAACCGCCGAAGAGCAGCACCGGCTCGCTCGGCAGCGGCAGGTTGAGGTTCTCGAGCAGCGTGAGCGCGAAGAGGGCCCAGAGCCCGTAGCTGGAGATCCAGTCGGTGACGTGCTCCATGTCGCTACTCCGCGGCGTGGGGTGATGTCACGGCCTCGGGTTCGCTCCCCGCCTCGGGAACGAGCGCGTCGAGCGGGGTGGGTGGTTCGCCCTTCGGTGCGCCGGGGCTGAGGATCGAGAGCACGATGCCGCCGCCGACGATGACGATGACGAGGGCGAGTGACACCCACGTCGGCAGGTGCACGACATCGGCGAGCATG
>JAOPYW010000140.1 GCA_025964405.1 Thermoleophilia bacterium
AATACATGCCGACGGCGCCCGAGAGCTTGCCGACCTCGACCTCGAGCAGCGCATCGTGCACGCGCGCCTCGTCGCGGCCGAGCTGGTGCCACCAGCCGGCGAGCTTCGCCCCGAAGGTGATCGTCTCCGCCGGCATGCCGTGCGTGCGGCCGAGCATCACCGTGTCGCGATGTTCGTGGGCGCGGCGCAGCACGGCGGCGCGCAGGCCCGCGATGCCGGCGAGCACGATGCGGCCTGCGGCGCGCAGCTGCAGCGCGAGCGCCGTGTCGACCACGTCGCTCGACGTGAGCCCGTAGTGGAGCCAGCCGCCTGCGCCCGGCGCGGCCGCCGCGACGACGTCGACGAATGCCGCCAGGTCGTGGTGGATCTCGGCCTCGCGCGCCTGCACGGCCGCCACGTCGACCTCGGTGACCTCCGCGAGCGCCTCGAGCGCCGACGACGGGGCGATGCCCTCCGCGACGAGCGCCGCGAGCGCCGCACGCTCCACCTCGAGCCAGTTGCGCATGCGCGCCGCATCGGTGAACACGGCAGACATCTCGGGGCGGCTGTAGCGGTCGATCATGGCATGAGCCTACAGTGCGAACCTCGGATGGCCGACGATGACCGAGCCGCCGCGCGACCCCCGCCGGCCGCGCCCCAAGGAGCAGTTCCGCCCCCGTGACCAGCCTCCCCGCCACCGTGCCGACGACCGGCATCGCCACGCCTTTCGCGACCACGCGCACCGAGCTCGCGCGCCTGATCATGTCGCGGTTCCCGATCGTCTACCTCGACACGGTCGAGGAGGCGCGCGCGACCCAGGCGGTGCACGCCGCCGCCCAGCTCTGCCAGCGACGCTGCTGGACGTGGTCGATCTCCGACGGGCTGGTCGCCAACGACGCCACCACCCGGGAGGATCCGAACACCCGTGATCCCGTCAGTGCGCTGCGCCGCATCGCCGAGCAACCCGGCGACGACGTGTTCGTGCTGCTCGACGCGGCGCGCCACGTCGCACAGAACGACACGGCCGAACGCATCCTGCGCGACATCGCGCGCGAACGCGACACCACCGTCGTGCTCGTCGGCGACGCCGCCGAGATCCCCGCGGCGCTGCGCGGGTCGGCCGCCATGTACGTGCTCCCCCGCCCCGACGTCATGCTCATCGCCGAGCGCGTTCGCGCCGCCATCGCGTGGGCGGGTGAGCGCCACGGCGTGCGCCAGGAGCTCGACGCCGCCGGCATGAACCGCCTCGTCGACGTGCTGCGCGGGCTCACCCTCGAACAGGTCGACCTCGTGCTCACACACATCCTGTTCGACGACAACCGCCTCGACGTCGCCGACATCGAACGCGCGATCGCCGAGAAGGGGCGCCTGCTCTCGGTCGGTGGCGTGCTCGCCCTCGAGACCACGACCCAGGGGCTCGAGTGGGTCGCCGGCTTCACGAACCTGCGCGACTGGGTGAGCACCCGCGGCGGCGCCTTCTCCCCCGAGGCCAAGGCGTTCGGCCTGCGTCCGGCACGCGGCGTGCTCCTCACCGGGGTGCCCGGCTGCGGCAAGAGCTACGTCGCGAAGGCGATCGCACACACCTGGGGCATGCCGCTCCTGCGCCTCGATGCCGGCTCGCTCTACGCCTCCTACATCGGCTCCAGCGAACGCAACTTGCGCGAGGCCCTCGCGACCGCTTCGGCGCTCGCCCCGAGCGTGCTCTGGATCGACGAGATCGAGAAGGGCTTCGGCTCCACCGGACCGAGCTCGTCCGACGGCGGCCTCGGCTACCGCATGCTCGGCAGCCTCACGACGTGGATGCAGGAGCACGACGAGCCCGTCTTCATCATCGCGACGAGCAACGACATCACCAAGCTGCCGCCCGAGCTCACGCGCCAGGGGCGCTTCGACGAGATCTTCTTCGTCGACCTGCCCGACGCGCTGGCACGCGAGCACATGTTCCGCCTGCAGCTCGCGAGCCGCGGTCGACCGCACGACGGGTTCGACTGCGCCGCGCTCGCCGCCGCGTCGGAGGGCTTCTCCGGTGCCGAGATCGAGCAGTCGGTGTCGAACGCGCTCTACGCGGCCTTCGCCGACAAGGTGGAGCTGTCGACGGCCCACATCACCCGTGAGCTCGAGGCGACCCGTCCGCTGAGCGAGGTCAGTCCCGACGCCGTGGCGAAGATCCAGGCATGGGGCGCCGCGCACGCGCGACCGGCCTGACGGCGCCGCCAGGCGCGACGTCGATCAGCCCTGGTTGCGGCCGAGCGACGAGGCGCCCAGGATGCGCGCGGCGTAGATCGCGGCGTTGCGGATCGCGCCGAGGCCCATGCATGCGACGGGCATGCCCGCCGGTGCCTGCGCCGTCGCGAGCAACGTGTCGAGCCCGCCCACCGCGTTCGAGATCATCGGCACGCCGATCACCGGCAGCTCGGTACGCGTCGCGATCATCGACGGGAGCCACGGCACCGTGCCGGCCGTCGCGATGATGACTCGAATGCCACGCAGGCCCGCCGTCTCGAGGAACTTGTCGAGCCGCTCCATGCTCCGCGTCGGTGACAGCTCGTGCAGGCGGTGCTCGATGCCGCGACTGGTCAGCTCGCGCGCGGCGTCCTCGGCAAGGATGAACTCCTCGCGTGATGCGACGATGATCGCCACGGGCGGATGCGGCTCCCCGAATTGCTCGAAGACGGCATCCACCTCGGCCGCCACGGCGGCGCCGGCAACGGTCTGTTCGGCGCCCTCGGCGTGGCCTCGCTCGAATATCTGGTCGTCAGTCACCCGATGACTGTGCCCGCGAGCCGGCGGTTCCTATCAGCACGTCGCGTTCGTGCCGCTCAGCCCCGCGCAGCGATAGCGCGGCGCCCTGGCCGCCGCCTTGTAGGCCGCCACCGAACGCGGCTTGCCGGCGAGCCGGAAGATCGAGCTCCCCGAGCCGTTGTAGTAGATGAGCCCGACCGTGCGCGGGTGCGCCGCCGTCCAAGCGAACATCTTCTTCACGAAGCTCGCGCCGTCGTAGCCCCACGGTGCGAACTCGGCGACGATGAACGGATGCGCCTTCGCGTAGCGCTGGTAGAGCGCCTCGTGCGCCGCCCAGTTCGCCTTGCCACCCTGCTCGTAGACGTCGTTGGCCACGTAGTCGACGTACGCCTTGCCCGGGTAGTAGGCCGCCGGCATGTTGCCGGCCACGTCGGGCGCGCCCCGCCCCTGCGGGTTGAACACGAGGGCCACCTTGCCCGACGCGGGCAGCTCCGCCTTCGACGTCGCGAGCGCCGGCATGCCGTTTGCGCGGAGTGCCCGGTTGATCGTCGCCACGCTTCCGCCGCGCACGATGAGCGCCATGCGGATGAACGCCTTGCGGTAGTTGGTGGTCGAGTGGTCGGCGTTGCGTTGCGTACCGTTCTTGTTGTAGGCGGCCCACACGCTCCAGTGTCCGTTCATCTCGGCCGGCGGCCGGATGTACACGTACTCGTCGCGTTCGTTCACCACCGCGCCCAGGTCGAGCAGGTAGCGGTCGGCGGCGCCGCGCGCGACCGCGCCGGGCGAGCGCCCCTCGAGCTGGTTGTCCTTGTTCGGCGCGACGTGGATCATCAGGCGGTAGTTGCCGCGCTTCGCGTCGCGGAACCGGCTGTCGATCGCGTAGTGCCAGCCTCCCTCGCGCGATTCGTTCCAGTTGATCGATACGAGGTGCAGCTCGTGTGTCGCGCCCGTCAGCCTGTTGAACTGGGGCGGGCCGGCCTCCGAGCCGGCGACGCCGAGCATCACCTTGCCGGCCGGCGGGATGCCGGGCGGCGCGACCGCGCCTGCGTGCGCCGCGCCACCCGTCGCGAAGACGGCAGCGAGGGCCACGAGCAGGCCGGTGATGAGCAGGGGGAGCTGGATGCGCAGCGAGACGGGGTTCACGATGGTCACGTCGGTCATCGTGCCAGGCAGGTCAAGCCGCAAAGCGCACGGCTTACCAAACGCTGACATGTGCAGCAGCCTGCGAATCCCTAGGATGCCGACATGACCCAGCCCGCCGCGCCTGATCACCAGCTCCCCACCATCGATTCGCCGCGTGGTGAGACGAAGGTCAGCTACACCCTCGACGCTCCGCGTGAACGGGTGTTCGAGGCGTTCACGACGCCCGCCCAGTTCGCGGGCTGGTTCGGGGCCGAGCTCGAGGTGCCCGTCGATTCGGTGGAGCTCGACGCGCGGGCCGGCGGCCTGTGGCGCGCGACGATGGTGCAGGGCCCGACACGCGTGCCGTTCGCCGGCACCTTCCTCGAGGTGAAGTCGCCCCAGCGCATCGTCATGACCTTCGATGATCCCGACGA
>JAOPYW010000159.1 GCA_025964405.1 Thermoleophilia bacterium
CCCCGTTGCGCCGCGCAGCTTGGCGAGCGAACTCGCCGCGAAATCGAGCTCGGTGAGCGAGCGGTTCTTGACGTCTGCGCTCGTGATCGAAGAATCCTTGATCTCCTTGCCGGTGATCAGCGGCGCGGCTGCGAACGCAGTCCCACCAAGTGCCGCGAACACCGCGAACGTCGACATGACGTTGGCATACGACAGGCGGGGGCGGCGGCGCATTCGAACTGACACGGGCATCTCCTGAGCAGGGGCGACATGTACCGTGACCAAACTGCCCGGGTACCGGATTCTCTAACTGAGAAGGCACGTTCCATGTGCCATAGTCCGCGCCATGCAGATCCGCGCCGCAGTACTCGAAGAATTCGGCAAGCCGCTCGTCGTCCAGGACGTCGACCTCGCAGGCCCCAAGGCGGGTGAAGTCCTCGTGCGCCTCGTCGCCTGCGGCGTGTGCCACACCGACATGTATTCCTCCTCGGGCGTCGACCCCTCCGGCTACGCGCCCTGCGTACTCGGACATGAGGGCGCCGGCGTCGTCGAGGCCGTCGGCGAGGACGTCACCTCCGTCGCGATCGGCGACCACGTCGTCACCCTCTTCTCGCCCGAGTGCGGACAGTGCGTCAACTGCCGCTCCGGCAAGACCAACATATGCATCGCCATCCGCGAGCAGCAGGGCCTCGGCTACCTACCCGACGGCACCGCCCGCCTCTCCCGCGACGGCGACGAGCTGCGCCACTTCATGGGCTGCTCGACCTTCGCCGAGGCCACGGTCGTCTCTGAATTCTCGCTCGCCAAGGTCAACCCCGACGCCTCGCTCGAAGCCGCTTGCCTCTTCGCGTGCGGCCTCTCCACAGGCCTCGGAGCTGCGATGTACCGCGCCCAGGTCACCCCCGGCTCGACCGTCGTCGTGTTCGGCCTCGGCATGGTCGGCCTCGGCGCGATCGTCGGAGCCCGCCTCCAGGGCGCCGAGCGCATCATCGGCGTCGACCTCTCGCAGGATCGGCTCGACATCGCCATGGCGCACGGCGCGACCGAGGGCTTCGTCGCCGACGAACACACGGTGGAGCGCATCCTCGACGAGACCGGGGGCCATGGCGCCGACTTCACCTTCGAGGCGACCGGCAACGTGAACGTCATGCGCCAGGCCGTCGAGGCCGCGCGCATGGGCTGGGGCGTCGCCACCATGACCGGCGTCGCCGGCCGTGGCGAGACGCTCGACATCGTGCCGCGCCTGCTCATCACCGGCCGCACCGTGCTCGGCGCATCCTTCGGCGGCGTACGCGGGCGCACGCAGGTGCCGCAGCTCGTCGACCGCTATCTTGCCGGAGACATCGACGTCGACGCGTTCATCTCGCACCGCATCTCGCTCGACGACGTGAACCAGGGCTTCGACCTCATGCACCACCAGGATGGAATCAGGAGCGTGATCCAGTTCTCATGATCATCGAACGCACGGAATCACCGCAGTGGACCTCCAACTCCTACCTGGTCGCCGACCACGAGGGCGGCCACGCGATCATCATCGACGGCAACGGCGTCACCGCCCCGCTCATCGAGCAGGCCCGCCAACTGGGCGTGTCAGTCGACGCGATCTTCATCACGCACTGGCACGCCGACCACATCGCTGGCATCGACGACTACAGGGGAGCCTTGAGCGCGCCCGTCCATGCCCACGCATGGACGCGTGACTCGATCGCCGACACCGTGTCAGTCGACACCGCCGTCGCCGACGGCGACGTGCTCGAGTTCGGCGACCTCAAGGTCGAGGTGCTCTACACCCCCGGCCACTCCGAGGGACAGGTCTCGCTGCTCGTGAACAGCACCGACGTGTTCACCGCCGACGTGCTCTTCAAGGGAACGGTGGGCGGCAACTTCGCGCCCGGCAACACCGGCTACGCCGACCAGCGCGCATCGGTGGAGCGGCTCCTCGAGCTGCCCGCCGAGACGAACATCCATCCCGGCCACACGCTGCCGTCAACAGTCGCCGACGAGCTCGAGCACAACCCGTTCGTGCGCATCTGGCGCGGCCTCGATCCCGAGGGCACCGACGTGGTCACCGTCTGGGACCGCCCCGCCACGCTCATCCTCTGGGCCGACGATTACGACGGCACCAACAAGGCATGGGTGCGCTTCCACGACGATGGCTCCGACGGCATCACGGGTGGCTCGCAGGTCGTGCGGTAGGTCCCGGCACCGTGACCACGCCGCGTATGATCGGGCGATGCTTCTCCACGTGATCATCGATGGACGCAACGTCATGCGGTCGCGCTGGCCCAACGTCGACGAGCGGGAGCTCGTGGAGGCAGTGGCGCGGTGGTCGGCGGCGCACGCGCACACGCCCATCGTGGCGGTCGTATTCGACGGCACCTACGAGGGCGCGGGTCCCGGCATGTACGAGCACGACGAGCGCACGGTGGTCGTGGCCACCGAAGGCGAGATCGCCGACGACGTGATCGCGCGCGAGGTCGAGGAACTCCGCGCCGAGGCCGAGCCCGTCATCGTCGCGACGAGTGACCGGGAGCTTCGCGCGCGAGTCGAGGCACACGGCGCCAAGGTGATCGGCGGAGGCTCGTTCCTCAACACGGTGATTCCCGTCAGCGCTTGAGCTTCACGGTGTACGAATCGGCCTCGTGGACCAGCTTGAAGGAGTACTTCGGGCCCCACGCGGTCTCGAACAGCAGGTCGACACGGAGCGGACCGGTCGCCTTCGCGAAGCCGCGCTTCGCGCTGGCCGAGAGCACGGTGGTCACCACGAGCTGACCGGTGAACGTGCGTCGGGCGTGGCCCACGCCGACGATCGTCAGGCCGCCCAGGTCGCGCCCGCTGATGCCGAGGCGCCGGGCGTCGGTCGTGAGGATGAACGCGTGTGATTCGGTCGCACACGACGCATTGCACGCGATCTTCGACGTGATGCCACGCGCGGCCGCCTGCTTGAGGGTGGGGAGCTTGGGTTGCACCTTCGCGATCGACACCTTGAGCTGCGGGTGGTTCGCCACGATCGCGCGGCTCTCGCGTGCTGCCGAGCCGCTCACGTTGGTCGCGGTCACGCGGCACACCACGGTCTTCTCGTAGAAGCTGTCGAGCAGTCGCAGCTTGGTCGCCGTCGCACCCTTGATCGGCTTGTCGTTGAGGAGCCACTGGTAGGCGTAGCTGTCGACGCCGCCGCTCCAGGTGCCCGGCGAACACGTCACGGTGGCGCCGGTCATCGGCGAACCGGCGACGGTGGGCGCCTTCACCGACTGCGGCGTGCCATCCTCGACCGGCACGTACGGGGAATTCGCCTCGGCGGAGCCGTCGGCATTCGACACGGTCGCGCGGCAGCTGATCTCCCAGCCGATGTCAGCTGCGGTCGGCACGTAGGCCTGGGCGCTGCCGACCTGACCGCCGCCCGCCTTGAACCACGCGAAGCTCACGGCCCCGAGCGCATCGCCCGAGAACTGGGCGCCGTCGCAGCTCACCGTTCCCCCGCCGATGACGGGGCCGGTGATCGTCGGCGAGGCGACGACCTGCGGCAGGCCCTCGGCGAGCGCGACCGAGGGCGCGAGCAGGGCGAGGGCGGCGAGGGCGGGAACGGTGAAGAGGCGGGCGCGACGAATCAGCAGGTGCACGAACGATCTTTCAGTCGAGGGACCCCGCAGCATCGGCAGGTAGCACGCGGCTGCTTGATCCGAAGCAGGTACCGTTCGGTGAGCTGTCGAGCCGCTCGGCCGCGCGCTCCGTACGAGCACTGACGTTTGGTGCTAGTCGTCGGCCGCCGCCAGCACGGCGTCGATGGCGGCGTCGAGGTCCTCGTCGAGACCTCCCTGGAGGCGCACGTCGGCGTCGGTGACGAACGCCACGAGCTCGACGAAGCCCTCGGGCTCGCAGGTGAGCTCGTACCCTCCCCCCGTGTGGAGGCAGTCGACGTCGAAGGTCGCGATCACCGCATCTCCGAGCTCGAGTTCGCCACCGGGCACGCGCGGCGCGATGGCACGCTCGAGGCCCGCGAGTTCCGCGGCACTGAGCACGACGACCACCGGGTCGGTCGGGAATTCCTCCATGGGAGGGCGACTACCCGCACCAGCCCGATGCATCACGGCGGCGGTGCTGCCGCGCGTCGCGAGCCGCACGGTCCGCTGCCGCACCGGGGTTGCCTCGTGTCAGGGGTGGGTATCCATACTATTCGGGCGCTTCGATGCTTCACGACCATTGGGTTGTCACCTGGCCGTCTCCCCGTGGGGGCGGCAGCACCAGCACGGAGTCAAAACATGGCGGTCCCACCGGTTCCCACGCGTCGCGCGGACGATGTCCAACCCGAGGCAGAGTTCGACTCCGCCGGCAACGCGCAGCGCGATTCCGACGCAGCGACCCGCGAGGCCAAGGCAGACACGCGCGAGACGGCTGCAGATACCCGCGAAGCGAAGGCCGATACGCGCGAGGCCACGGCCGATTCGCGTGAGGCGACAGCCGACTCGCGTCAACTCGACGCCGATACGCGCGAGGCTGCCGCTGACTCACGCGAGGCCGACGCCGACATTCGCGAGGCGGTCGCCGACGCCCAACGCCAGGCATCGAAGTACGCTCGGAGCCTGCTCGAGGCCAGCCTCGATCCGATGGTCACGATCAGCCCCGAGGGCAAGATCACGGACGTCAACGAGGCCACCGTCGAACTGACGGGTGTCACGCGCGGCGTGCTCATCGACACCGACTTCTCCGACTACTTCACCGAGCCCGGTGAGGCGCGGGCGATCTACGAGCAGGTGTTCGCCGAGGGCTCGGTGCGTGACTACCCGCTGACCATCCACCACGTCGACGGCGCACAGGTGCAGGTGCTCTACAACGCGTCGGCCTACAAGGACGAGGACGGCCACGTGCTCGGCGTGTTCGCGGCGGCGCGCGACGTGACGGCCCAGCGCCAGGCGGAGCGCGAGATCATCCAGCAACGCGAGATCATCGCCCAGCGTGCCAAGGAGCTCGATCGGTTGGGCGACCTCGAGCGCTTCCAGCGGCTGACGGTGGGCCGCGAACTCAAGATGATCGAGCTCAAGAAGGAGATCGCCGACCTCCGGCTGCGCTTGCCTGCGGACGACGACCACGATGCCTGACCGCTGGCGGGGTGACGCGGTCGCCATGCGCGGGGTCGATGACACGGATGCGTTCGCGCGAGCCCTGATCAACATCCTCGAGGATGCGGACCACGAGCGTGAACGACTGCAGCTGACGCACAGCGCACTGCTCAACATGCTCGACGACTTCGTGTCGGACAAGGGTCGCGTCGACGACACCCAGCGCGCGACGCTCAACATCCTCGAGGATTTCGAGGTGGCGACCTCGCGCCTCCGCGAGGCGAACGTGGAGCTGACCCAGCTCGACGTGCTCAAGAGCGAGTTCGTCGCGATGGCCTCGCACGAGCTGCGCACCCCGCTCACGTCGATCACCGGGTTCGCCACCACGATGCTCACGCGCTGGCAGACGCTCAGCGAGGGCGACAAGTACGAGTTCGTCGGCATCATCGACGCCCAGTCGCAGCGGTTGTCGCGGCTCGTGGAGGGACTGCTCACGATCTCGCGGATCGAGAGCGGCGCGCTGCGCACGCTGAAGACGAAGATCAGCGTGGGCGATTCGGCGCGGCGCGCGATGCGCGAACTCGGCGTCACCGACGTACAGGTGGAGTGCGACGACACGCTCGTGGTGCTGGCGGACCCCGATCACTTCCAGCAGATCATCGTGAACCTCGTCTCCAACGCGCGCACGCACGGCCGGGCCCCCATCACCATCTCCGCGCAGGCCGAGGCCGACCGGGTCAGCATCCGCGTCACCGATTGCGGCGCAGGCGTGCCCGCGACCTTCGTCGACCGGCTCTTCGTGCGCTTCGCGCAGGCCGGAGCGGGAACCAGCCGGGCCAGCGCCGACGGCTCCGGAGTGGGCTCGGGGCTCGGGCTCTCCATCGTGCAGGCCCTGGTGGAGGCCCACGGTGGCGACGTCTGGTACGAGCCGAACACACCCACGGGATCCTGCTTCGGCGTGCACCTGCCGGGCACGGCCGCCGTGCGCGGGTCGCAGGTCGACGCCTGAGCCACGAGCCGGGTCAGGACGAGCGGGGTCAGGGAGACTTCGGTACTTACTAGCATTACTACTGGTGCGTGCGCGGCATGCTCTGACGGCGACCCACCCGTCCCCTCACTTTGGAGCACTGCATGATCCTGCGCATCGACCGATGGTTGACCGAACTTCCGCCGCCGTCGGATCCCGATCCCGAGGGCGCGCGCATCGTGCAGGAGCTGATGGGTGGCAAGTTCGGGGAGATGTCGACCTTCCTCAACTACACGTTCCAGTCGTTCAACTTCCGCGACCGGCAGAAGGCGCGCCCGTTCTTCGACCTGATCTCCAACATCGCCGCGGAGGAGTTCGGGCACATCGAGCTCGTGGCGGCGACGATCAACTCGATGCTCACCGACGATGCGAGCATCGCCGATTCGGTCGACCCGGCGAACTCCCCCCTCCTCGGCATGGCGGGCCTCGCGGCGAACCCGCACCACTTCGTGAACGGCGGCAAGGGCGCGCTCCCGCAGGATTCGCGCGGCCTGCCGTGGACCGGTGACAACGTCTTCTCGAGCGGCGACCTGCTGTCTGACCTCACGCACAACTACTTCCTCGAGACCGGCGCACGGTCGGGCAAGCTGCGGGTCTACGAGGCGGTCGACCATCCGGCCGCACGCGCGCTGACCGGCTACCTGCTGGTGCGCGGCGGCGTGCATCAGGTGGCCTACGCGCGGGCCGTGGAGAACCTCACCGGCGCCGACCTCACCAAGCTCTTCCCCGGGCCGCGCGTACCGTCGATGTCGATCAAGGAATCGGTGCCGTACATCGAGCGCGGCGACCATCGTCGCCTCTACCGCTTCTCCCCCGACGACTACCGCGAGCTCGCAGCCGTGTTCAACGGCGACCACCCCGAGACCGGTGAGCCGCTCGAAGTCGTGGACGAGGATCCGACGCTGCGCCCGCTGCCCGTCGACCTCCCGTCGCAGAACGACGTGTTCGCGCCCGGGTATTCGACCGAGGAGATCACCGAGATCGTCGACCAGCTGCGCAAGAAGGCCGGGTTCCCCGACGAGCCGATCGGCGACGTGACGCCCGTGCCGCGCCCGAAGCGCGGACGTTCCCGATCAACGGCCAGCATGGCCGGCACCCGGGGCGCCACGAAGAAGGCAGCCAAGGGGGCGACGTCGACCAAGCGCGGAGCCAGCATGCCGACGAAGGCCGCGCTCAAGCCGCCTGCGGCGGCGCAGTCGAAGGCCTCGACCAAGCAGGCCGGCCCGAAGGTGACCACGAAGGGCACGCCCGCGAACGCGAAGGCCCAGGCCTCTGCGACGAAGGCTGCTGCCACCAAGAAGGCGAAGGCCGGGGCTGCGGCAACGAAGCGCACGACGGCCGCGAACCCCGGGTCGAAGCCCGCGCCCAAGGCAGCACCGAAGGCGACAACGAAGGCCAAGCCCGCGAAGTCGGCCACGGCGAAGCGATCGCGCAAGACGTGATCGCAACCCCCAACGTCAGTCGTCGAGGAGCTCCACGAGGCGCGTCGTGGTGCGCCAACTGCGGATCGTCATCGACTGGTACGGCTCGGTTCCGACGATGCGGCCGAGCCGACTCTTCGTGCGCTCGGCGCTCAGTCGTTGCGAGTAGATGACGCCCGCTCCGGGCCAGACGCGGTCGACTCCGTCGCGCGGTTGGAACACGGTCATCGCGTCCTCGCCCGTGATGCCGATGAGGA
>JAOPYW010000165.1 GCA_025964405.1 Thermoleophilia bacterium
AGTTCATCGACGTCAACCACGCGTTCTGGGTGCCCGAGGCGCGGCTCAAGGTCGATGCCGTCGCCGGCCTGCCCACCTACGTGCAGTGGACGCCGTACCACATCAGCACGCCGGATGAGACTTATCAGGTCGTGTGCGCCGAGCTCTGCGGATCGGGTCACAACACGATGCGTACGCCCATGTGCGTCATCTCCGAGAGCAACTTCGAGTGGTACCTCGGCCTGAGCGCCGAGAACGCGCGCAACGCCAAGTGCATCAACCTGCGCCTGCTCGAATGCACGACATCGTCCGGTGACCAACGCACCGAAGACCTCGCCACGCTCGCGACCCTGGCCCAGGGCAAGCCCGACGCCGACTGCGACGACGCCAAGGAGGCACTCGCATCATGAGGAACGGATCCATCAACGTACGCCCCCTGAGCGCACTGGTCGGCCTCGTCGCCGGCTGGGTGGTCGCCGCGGTCATCCTGTCTGCGTTCCGGCTCTGGAGCGGGGGCCTCGACTGGAACAACAGCGGCGCTGACTGGAAGGCCGTGCTCGGCCTCGGTGGCGGACACCTGTTCGTGTCGGCGCTCGGCGCGCTGCTCGGCCTGCTCGTCGCGATCGCCGGTGTAGCTGCGTTCCGTGCCCACGGGTTCCTGCGTGGCCTCGCCGGAATCGCGGTCGGATTCGCGGTCGGTGCCGCGATCACGATGCTCATCCGCATGGCCTTCGGCCTGCAGGCCTACTCCGAGGGTCCGGTCGTCGTGATCGGCATCATCAGTGCCTACTTCGCGTACATCGGCGGACTGGGTGGCTGGTACTCGTGGCTCTGGTACGCACGCGGTGCGGCGACCGAGGTCGACGACCACGCCAACCACGGCTCGCGTGGAGACTGGAAGCGCTTCTTCATCTTCAACACCGACCACAAGGTCATCGGCCTGCAGTACCTGGTCGTGGTGTTCTTCTTCATGATGATCGGTGGTGCGTTCGCCGAGAGCATCCGTGCCGAGCTGGCGAACCCCGACCTGCAGTTCTTCAAGGACGGCGGCCAGTTCAACGAGGCGCTCAGCCTCCACGGCGTCATCATGCTGTTCCTGTTCATCATCCCGGTGTTCTCGGGCATCGCGAACTACATCGTGCCGATCATGCTCGGCGCGATCGACATGGCGTACCCCAAGCTGAACGCGCTGTCGTTCTGGACGTTCCTGTTCGGTGGCATCGTGTTCCTCGCGTCGATCCCCGTCGGCCCGATCCAGGCCGGCTGGACCAACTACGCGACGCTCTCGAGCACGAACGGCCCCACCGAGGTGCAGATCGGGCAGATCCTCTGGCTCATCGGTATCCAGCTGATCGGCGCGTCGTCGATCATGACCGCGATCAACTTCATCGTGACCATCGTCGCGATGCGGGCGCCCGGCATGACGATGTGGCGCATGCCGCTGTTCGTGTGGGGCAACCTCACGCAGGCGCTGCTGATCGTGTTCGGCACGCCCTTCGTGGCGGGCTCGCAGTTCATGGTGCTGTTCGACCTGGTGATGGGAACGAGGTTCTTCCAGGCCAGCCTGGGTGGTGACCCGATCAGCTATCAGCACATCTTCTGGTTCTACTCGCATCCGGCCGTGTACATCATGATCCTCCCGGGCTTCGGGCTGATCTCGGACGTCATCACGACCCATGCGCGCAAGCCGATCTTCGGCTATCGAGCGTTGGCGATCTCGACGATCGGCATCGGTTTCCTCGGCTTCACCGTGTGGGCGCACCACATGTTCACCTCGGGCATGGCCGACTGGCTCCGGCTCCCGATGATGATCATGACGATGCTCATCGCGGTGCCGACCGGCATCAAGGTGCTCGGCTGGGCCGCCACGCTCTGGGGCGCGAAGCTCCACCTCACCGTGCCGATGATGTTCGCACTCGGATTCCTGTTCACGTTCACCTGTGGTGGCCTGACCGGCATCATGCTGGCGGCCGTGCCGTTCGACATCCACGTGCAGGACACGTACTTCGTCGTCGCGCACTTCCACTACGTGCTGTTCGGCGGATCGGTGTTGACCGTCTTCGCCGGGATCTACCACTGGTTCCCGAAGATGACGGGCCGCATGTTCGACCCGAAGCTCGGCAAGCTCCACTTCTGGCTGACGTTCGTCGGGCTCAACGTGACGTTCTTCCCGATGCACTGGCTCGGCACGCTCGGCATGCCGCGCCGTGTGGCCGACTACTCGCAGCTCGCCGATCGCTACCCCTCGGTGCACGGGTGGAACATCGTCATCACGCTGGGCGCGCTCATCCAGGGCGTGGCGTTCGTGGTGTTCATGTACAACATGGCGATCTCGTGGCGTCGTGGTCCGATCGCGGGCCCGAACCCGTGGCGCAGTCGCACGCTCGAGTGGCTCGTGTCGAGCCCGCCGCCGCTGTTCAACTTCCACGGCGTGCCGAAGGTCGTCGGCGCCCCGTACGACTACGGTCGTCCGGGTGCGGTGCACGCGCTCCTTCCCGGCATGCCCGGATACGAGGAAGCGCTTCCCGGCGCCGTGCCCACCGAAGTACACGCGCACTGAGACCCCGAGGAACCTGAACCATGTCTTCTGCAGTCACCGCTGACGCACATCACGACGAAGAGCATCCGCCGCCGATCATCTGGAGCGCCAAGACCCCGATCGGGCTCATGGGCATGCTCTACTTCATCGGCTCGGAGATCGCGCTCTTCGGCTCGTTCTTCATGTCGTACTTCTTCCTGCGCGTGGTGGGGGAGGCGAACTACTCGAGCTGGGCGCACCAGATCGGCGATGCACTGCCGATGGACGTGGTGACGTACAACAGCCTGATCCTGTTCTCGAGCTCGGTGACCATCCACTACGCGGAGATCGCGCTCATGCGCGGCGCCCGACGGTGGCAGGCGATCTGGCTCGCGTTGACGATCGTGCTCGGCTTCACGTTCCTCGGCATCCAGATCAACGAGTACCGCACCCTCGTGGGCGACGAGTTCATCGGACCGTCGACGAGCGCCTTCTCGAGCGTCTTCTTCTCGCTCACGGGCCTCCACGGCTCGCACGTGCTCATCGGCGGCATCCTGCTCATCATCATGCTCGTGCGAACGCTGCGGGGTCATTACGGCGCCGAGCCGACGCAGCACATCGGGTTCCGCACCATGAGCATCTACTGGCACTTCGTCGACATCGTCTGGATCGCGGTCTTCGGCCTCATCTACGTCCCGGGCAACTGGAACAAGTGGTCCGACACGAACGTCTTCGGCGGCATCCCCGCCAATCTCGCGTTCGGTATCGGAGCGGTCGTGATCATCGCGCTGCTCAACCTGCCGCGACTCATCGGCAAGGGTGCCCCTAAGCACTGATCGCCTGCGACACGTCGAATTGCGCGAGGGCCACCCGACCGGGTGGCCCTCGCCGTTGTTCCATCGATCGATCGATCACCGCCAGGTCGGGGCAGGCCGCTCGCCCCGTACTTCCTGCTGGCGATCGGTGAAGCTGGTCTCGAACACGTGTACCGGCTCGTCGCGCTCGATGTCGATGTCGGCATCCTGCGCCCAGGTCGACATCAGCAGGCCTGCGACCAAGCCGAAGACGACGTTGCCCCAGAGGAGTGGCTGCAGCGGCACGTCCGACCAGGGGCCGAGCCCCGCGTTGACGAAGGTTGCCGATCCGACGAACAGCAGGGCGCCGTAGAGCAGGCCGACGAGCGCGACCGGAGTCCATCCCTCGAGGTCGAAGAAGCCGATCACGAACGCGAACGACACCCCCACGAGGAGGCCGATCGTCAGGTGAACCAGCGTTCCGACGAGCACCGGAACCAGCTCGAAGCCCGTGACCGGCGATGCCGCGCCGTCACCGAGGATGCCCGATGCGATCACCTTCGTGAACGACCACGTGTCCATGGAGCTGTCGAACAGTGGAACGGTGGCCATTGCGACCACGAGCATCGCGACGGCGCTCCACAGGCCAACGGCGGCTCCCTGCGCTCCGAGCACGCGCCAGCGGATACGATGGCCTTGGACGTTGCGAATCATGGGAACCCTCCTCGATCGCGACCATCACCACAATGGCCGACGAAATCCGACTTTCAGAAGATAAATCCCCCGTCCGCGCGCGGGTAGGCATCCCGAAATGGGTGAAGCTGATGATGGTGGCCGACATGGTGGTCCTCATCGCCGCCGTGTCGATCTACGTCGCCCTGCATCACACCGACGATCGTGAGAACGTCGTGAACGCCGGCCTCCGCGGTTCGAAGCCGCCGTCCGGACAGCGGATGCCCGACCTCTCCGGTGTAGCAGGCATCTCGCCCGCACTCCCCTCACGGGCTGCCGCGCGCGGCACGACGACCCTGTTGGTCGCGACCTGCATGGAATGCCCCTCCGGCGACATCGTCGGGGGCGCGATGCGCCGACTGGGTGCGCGCGACCTCCCCGACGACACGCGCGTCGAGATCATCGGATGGCAGGGCGACGCCGCCGGGTGGCGAGCTGAGTGGGGCATCCCCGAATCGCTGCCGATCCACCTGGTGAGCGGGGCGAACTCGATCGGAGCGGTGAAGACGACCCTCGGCATCGGCGACAACGGGTTCGCGTACCTCTACGACCCGACGGGCACGTGGCGCGCGTCCTACGCCGTGCAGCTCATGCAGCCCGACGACATCGTCCACGACATGGATGAACTGGCCGGCTGAACTCTGGCTGTGCGGCGGCCCTCAGGCTCCGGCCGGTTCGATAGCGTGCGGCCCATGCCCGTGCGCACCGTGACCGCGACCCGCTACGTGACCCCGCTCCGCGAGGGCGGATCACTCCCGGGCATCGTGGAGGCGGATGACGACGGCCTCTACGTGGTGAAGTTCCGGGGCGCGGGGCACGGGCCGCGTGCGCTGGTGGCGGAGTACGTCTCGGGAGAGATCGCACGGCAGCTCGGCCTTCCCGTACCCGAGCTCGTGGAGGTGCTCCTCGACCCCGCGCTGGGCAGGGCCGAGCCCGACTACGAGATCCGCTCGCTCGTCCTCGGCAGCGAGGGATCGAACGTCGGGCTCGACTACCTCCCGGGGTCGCTCACCTACGATCCGGCCTCCGACGCGCCTCCGTCACGCGAGCTGGCCGCCGACGTCGTCTGGTTCGACTCGCTGGTGACGAACATCGATCGTGGTCCGCAGAACCCGAACCTGCTCGTCTGGCACGACGGGCTCTACCTCATCGACCAGGGTGCGACCCTCTACGTGCACGCCAACTGGTACCAGCCGGAGCAGGCTGCGCGCCAACCGTTCGACATGATCGCCCAGCACGTGCTGCTGCCGGCGGCCGGGAGCATCGAAGCTGCGGCCGGTCGCATGGCTCCGCTCCTCGACCGCGCGGTGTTCGAGCGCATCCTGGGCGAGGCTCCCGACAGCTGGTTCGAGCAGGACGCGCTCGGACGCGAGCCCGCCGACGTGCGCACAGCGTACGCCGATTTCCTCGAACAGCGCCTCGCCGCCCAGGCGGACTGGGTGCCGGTCGCCGAAGCCGCCCGCAGCGCCGTGGAGCAGGTCGGATGAGCGACGGCCCACGCCTTGAGCCCTTCCAGTACGCCATGCTTCGAGTCGTGCCTCGTGTCGAGCGTGGCGAGGCGCTCAACGTCGGCCTCGTGCTCTTCGCGCGGCCGCTCGACTTCCTGGGCGTGCGCATCGAACTCGATGAGGAGCTGCTCGCACGGATGGCGCCGTCATGTGAGGTGGAACCGCTGCGCCGTCGGCTCGCCGGCATCGAGCGCATCGTGGCGGGCGACGCGACGGCGGGACCCATCGCGCGCCTGTCGCAGAGCGAGCGGTTCCACTGGCTGGTCGCGCCGGCCAGCACCATCCTGCAGCCGTCACCGCAGCACACCGGATTGACTTCGGATGCCGAGGCTACGCTCGATCGCCTGTTTGAGGCGTTGATCCGTCGCTGACCTCGCATGTTCAGTATCATGAACATAAAGCGGTGTAGGGTTCAGGATGCTGATCACGACACTGTTTGCTTGCGACGAGACCAGCTTGGTGTTCACTGTACTGTACGCTAGGGTACGTAGTGTCCAGTATCGTGAACTCCTGAGGTTGCCGTGTCCGCGCAGAAGCGACATCTTGCCCATACGCGTGAGGCTGCGCGCCTGCTCGGCGTGGAGATCGAGTCCCGTCGCAAGGAGCGCCGCTGGACGGAGGCTGAGCTCGCCGAACGAGCGGGCATCTCCCGCACCACGCTCTGGAAGATCGAGCGCGGCGACACGACGGTGGCGCTCGGGAGTGTCTTCGACGTCGCGACCCTCGTGGGGGTGACGCTGTTCCACGACACGGTGGCCGACGTGGTCACGGCGCGCCAGCGCGTCACCGATCGGCTCGAACTGCTTCCCGACCGCATCCGCGTGAGCACACGGGAGGTCCATGATGACTTCTGACGCCGAGGCCTTCGTCTGGGTGTGGCTCCCGGGTGCGACCGAGCCCGTCGTCGCCGGTCGCGTCGAGCAGCGCGATGGGCTCGTGTCGTTCAACTACGGGCGCAGCTACCTGGCGCGGGAGGATGCGATCGCGCTCTACCTGCCGGAGCTCCCGCTCGTTCGCGGCGCGATCCCTCCGAGGGGCGCGCTCCAGATGGCGGGCTGCATCGACGACGCGAGCCCTGATTCCTGGGGCATGCGCGTGATCATGGACAAGCTGCTCGGCGCGCGGGCCGTCGACGCTGACCCGGCCGAGATCGGACCCGTCACCTACCTGCTGCAGTCGGGCTCGGACCGCATCGGTGCCCTCGACTTCCAGGCCAGCGCCGAAGACTACGCGCCTCGAACGACCCCGGCCTCGCTCGCAGACCTGCTCGATGCGGCAGACCGCGTCGATCGCCGCGTCGAGCTCCCCACCGCGATCAACGAGGCGCTGCTGCACGGCAGCTCGATCGGCGGTGCGCGGCCGAAGGCGCTCCTGACGGATGGCGACCACAAGTTGATCGCGAAGTTCTCGTCCTCGAGTGACGTCTATCCCGTGGTGGAGGGGGAGTACGTCGCGATGGAGCTGGCACGCCGCGTCGGCATCGACGTGGTCGCGGTGCGGCTCGAGCACGTGCTCGGGCGAAGCGTGCTGCTCATCGACCGCTTCGACCGTGCCCACGTCAGTGCCGGCTGGACCCGCCGGCTCGTGGTCTCGGTGCTGACGATGCTCGAGCTTCAGGAGATGCAGGCCCGCTATGCGACCTACCACGAGTTCGCCGAGATCGTGCGTGCACGGTTCCGGCGACCGAAGGCGACACTGCACGAACTCTTCGACCGCATCGCCTTCAACGTGCTCGTTGGCAACACCGACGACCACGCACGCAACCATGCCGCGTTCTGGAACGGCACGGAGCTGGAGCTGACCCCGGCCTACGACATCTGTCCGCAGCTCCGGTCGGGCCGTGAGGCGAACCAGGCGATGGAGATCGCGCCCGGGTCGCGAACCGCGCGCCTGCGGGCCTGCGTCGACGCCGCTGAGCTCTACGGCCTGACCGAGGCCGAGGCGCGGGCGCGCGTCGACGCGCAGGTCGAGGTCATTCGGCGTGACTGGGACGAGGTATGCGACGACGCGCAGCTCGCGCAGGTCGACCGCGACTACTTCTGGGAGCGCCAATTCCTCAACGACTACGCCTTCGAGGGGTACTGACCTAGTAGGTCGTGACCGTGCGGTAGAGCGTGTCGCGCTGCACGGGGGTGAAGCCCGCGGCGGTGATCGCGTGCACGAAGTCCTCGGTCGTCGCACGATAGGTGGTGCCGGCGCTCGACACGACGTTCTCCTCGATCATGATCGAGCCCATGTCGTTCGCGCCGAAGAACAGCGCGGCCTGGCCGACCTTGAGGCCCTGTGTCACCCAGCTCGACTGCACGTTGTCGACGTTGTCGAGGAAGATGCGGCCGACCGCCTGCGTCAGCAGGTAGGTGAACGGAGTGGGCGGCGGCGGGAGGTGGCGCTGGTACGGCGCCACGCCCGCTTCGATCACCTTCGCGAGCGGCGTGCCGCCCGGCTGGAAGGTCCAGCTGGTGAAGGAGCGGAACCCGCCGGTCTCGTCCTGCACGGCGCGGATGCCTTCCATGTGGAGGGCGCGCTCGGCGAGCAGCTCGATGTGGCCGTACATCATGGTCGCACTGGTCGACATGCCCATGCGCTGCGCGACGCGCATCACGCCGAGCCAGTCGTCGGTCTTGGTCTTCTTGGGAGCCATGACGCGACGCACGCGGTCGACGAGCACCTCGCCGCCACCACCGGGCAGTGAATCCATGCCCGCATCACGCAGCTGGGTCAGCGTCTCGCCGATCGAGAGCTTCGAGCGACGCGCGATGTGCTGGATCTCCGGCGGGCTGAGCGCGTGGAGGTGGAAGGTCGGGTAGGTCGCCTTGATCGTGCGGAAGGTCTCGAGGTACCACTCGATGCCGAGGTCGGGGTTGTGCCCGCCCTGCATGAGCGCGGCGGTGCCGCCGAGCTCGATGGTCTCGCCGATCTTCTCGAGCAGTGAGTCGATCGACTGCAGGTAGCCCTCACCCGACTCGTCGCCCGGGCGTCGGTAGAACGCGCAGAAGCCACAGTCGGTCAGGCAGTAGTTGGTGTAGTTGATGTTGCGGTCGACGATGAACGTGACCTCGTCCGACGGCGTCCGCTCCAGGCGCAGTGCGTGCGCGACCTGTCCGATGTCCATGAGGCGATCGCTCTGCAGCATCGCGAGGGCGTCGACCACGTCGATGCGCTCCCCGTCGAGCGCGCGGTTGAGCACGTCGTCGACGTCACGTTCGCGACCGAGGGCCTCGAGTTCGAGGCAGCGGTCGACGTGCGCGTCGTCTTCGGGCGTCTCATCGAGCGCGCGCGAGGAGCCGACGGCCTTGAGGTAGGCACCGCGCACGACGTCCGGGTCCTGTGAGGAGACAGCGGTCTGGAACGCCTCGGCGTGCTCGTCGTCAGCGACCTCGAGCCGCACCTCGACGAACTTCGGCTGGGGCACGGCGCCGAGGAGCTGCTGCTCGGAGGCCATCCGCAGGAAGCGGATCATGCCCTTGCGCTCGTTCGGACCGAAGTCGTAGCTGAGCCGATCGAAGTAGGAGCGGGTCGCGTGCTCGTCGATGCCGTACCGCTCCGACGCCTGAGCGATCGAGTCATCCGATCCGCGGAAGCGGGTGACGCTCTCCACGAGCAGCCGGTCGAGCGTGGCGGCGGCCTCGGGGCTGCGCTCCACGGCCTCACGGCGCACGGCCCACACGGCGAACACCATGGGCAGGCCGGTCTCGCCGAGCCATCGCTCCCCGAGATCGACGAACGCGTACTTCGCGAGCTGGGCGGTGCCGCGCGCCTTGATCGCGTCGTCTCCGATCAACAGCACGGCGCGGCGTTCGCCACCGGCGAGCACGGCAGCGGGGTCCTCCTCGAGCAGGTGCAGCGTCGGCTTCGTGCCACGGAGCTGGAAGAGCACCTGCAGGAGCACCACGCTCGTTGCCGTCTGCGGTGTCACCCAGACGTCGGTGACCTGCTCGAACGGCACGTTGGTGATCGCGAAGATCGAACCGACGGCGCCCTCGGCGCTGACGCACATCGACGGCAGCAGCATGAGCTGGTCCGCGTTGCGGGCGTACTCGATGCTCGAGATGCAGGCGACGTCGACCTCGCCGTCGACGAGGCGACGGTTGATGTCAGTCGGCACGCCGGCGAGCGTCGGCTCGATGCCGAGTGCCCAGTGCATCGGATACATGTTGAGGAAGTCGATGTGGCCGAGGCGCAGCTCGCGTGCGACGAGGTCGCGTTCGCTCGGCGTGCCGACGGTCGGCTCGAGGGTCGGGGCGTCGCTCACAGTGCTGCTCCTGCTGCTTCGGTCGCGTCCTTGGGAGCGCCGTACGGCAGCTGCTTCTCCCAACGGTTGAGTTCGTTGTAGACGGTGTCGCGTTCGACCGGGATGCGGCCTGCACCCTGGATGATCGAGACGAGCTTGTTCTGCTGCGTCTCCTGCTGGGTCTTGGCACCGGCCATGTGCACGATGCGCTCCACCATCACGGTGCCGTCGACGTCGTTCGCTCCGAAGTGGAGCGCGACCTGGGCGAGCTCCGGGGAGATCATGATCCAGTAGGCCTTGATGTTCGGCACGTTGTCGAGCATGAGACGTGCGACGGCGACCATGCGCAGGTCATCCGAGCCCGAGGTGAAGGCCCAACCGCGGCGTGCGAACACCGTGTTCTCCGGATGGAAGGCGAGCGGGATGAAGCACTGCAGCGCCCCGACCTCGCCCGTCCGGTTGATCTCGGGCAGCTCGCCCGTCGCCTCGAAGTGGGCGCGCTTGGCGAGGCTCTCGTCCTGCAGCTCGCGCAGGCGCACGAGGTGGTCGATGCGCTCCTCGAGCGTCTCGACATGGCCGTAGAGCATCGTGCAGTTCGTCTTGATGCCGACCTCGTGGGCCCGGCGGTGCACCTCGAGCCACTCCTCGGCCGTGTCCTTGCCGCGGCACACGAGGTCGCGCACGCGCTGCGAGAACACCTCGGCCCCGCCGCCCGGCATCGAGCCGAGTCCGGCCTCGACGAGGTCCTGCAGCACCTGCGTGTCGCTCAGTCCGCCACCGAGGCGACCGAGGTGACGAATTTCCGAGGCCGTCCACATCTTGAGGTGGATGTCGGGCACCGCTTCGTGCATGCGTCGCACGAGTTCGATGTACCACTCGTAGGTGATGTCGGGGTGCTCGCCGCCGACCACGTGGATCTCGGTCACGCCCAGCTGCGCCGCCTCGAGCGCCTGCTCGACCATCTCGTCATGCGTGAAGGCGTAGGCGCCGTCGTGCGTCTCCTGGGTGCGCGAGAACGCGCAGAACCGGCACTTGATGCGACAGATGTTGGTGTGGTTGATGTGGCGGTTGTGGTTGAAGAACACCTCGTCGCCGTGGAGCTGCTGGCGCCGGAGGTCGGCGAGGCGGCCGACCGTGAGCAGGTCGGGGCTCTCGATCAGCGTGAGGCCGTCGTCGAAGCTCAGTCGCTCGCCGGCCAGCACCTTGTCGATGAGGGGGGCGAGTTCGGGATCCTGCACCAGGCGACGGAGCGTCTTGACCTGGAGCGGGGAAGGAGTTGCGGTAGCCGGCACGGAGGGGCCTCGGGGGTCGCGAACGGGTTGCCCCATCCTAGCGATCCATCAGTGCATCCGGTCGACCGAACGGGCTGCAATGGCCCGCAATTGCACGACGTCGAAACGATCTGCGAGCGGCTCGACGAGCGCGACGGCTTCCTCGGCGAGCCGGAGCGCGGTGCGCCGCGCTGCGTCGATGCCGCCTGCATCCCTGATCCGCGCGAGCAGGCCGTCCACCTCGGCGTCGGCGACCGGGGTCGCCAGGGCGGTCGCCAGGTGGGCATCGTCGTCGATCGCAGCGAGCATCGGCAACGTGATCGTGCCGTCGCGCAGGTCGGCACCCGGGCGCTTGCCGAGCACTACCTCGGCCGACGCGTCGCCACTGTCGAGCACGTCGTCGGCGACCTGGAAGGCCACGCCGACGAGGTGGCCGAACCGGCCGAGCACCTGCACGTCGTCGTCCCGGGCACCACCGAGGATCGCACCACACTGCAGCGCCGCGGCGAAGAGCGCGCCGGTCTTGAGCCGACAGCGTTCGAGGTAGTCCTCGACCGTGATGGCGGGCTGGCGGGTCTGACGCGCCTGGAGCGCCTCGCCTTCCGCGAGCAGCTTCGAGCTGCGCGCCAGCACACGCGTGGCGGCGAGCGCACGGTCGTCACCGACGACGCGCCGTGTCTCGACGAGCGTCGCGAACGCGCGGCTGAACAGGAAGTCGCCTGCCGCCACCGCGACGCTGCGCCCGTCGAGCGCGCCGATCGTGGGCTCACCTCGGCGGAGGCTCGCATCGTCGAGCAGGTCGTCATGCACGAGGCTTGCGGTGTGGATGAGTTCGAGCGCCGCCGCGGCTCGCACTGCGGCTCGGTCGAACGGTGCATCTCCTGCTGCGACCGCGCGGGGACGAGCGGCGAGCACGAGCAGGGGCCGCAACCGCTTGCCGCCGGCCGCGATCGGTCGACGCGCGGCCTCCACCACGACGCCGTCACGATCCGCGAGCAGCTCCACCATGTGCTGGTCGACCGCTGCGAGGAAGGCGGCGGGCGTCGCGATCGCCGTGCCGCCCGTCATGCCGGACCTGCGACCTCGTCGCGCTGTTCGGTGGCGCGCGGCGCCTCGGGAGCGGGTGACAGCGGGAGCACGCCGCTGTGGAGGGCGACGATGCCGCCGCCGTACATCTTCCAGCTCACGTCGCCGATGCCTGCGGCCTGCATGATCTCGCGCAGCTTGGGCGGGCGCGGGAAGGTCTTGGTCGACTCCGGCAGGTAGGTGTACGCCGCGCGATCGCGCGAGATGACCGCACCCAACGCCGGCACGACACGGTCGAACCACACGTCGTAGAACCCGTTCGCCACCTTCGACTTCGGCCGCGTGATCTCCAGGCACACGATGCGTGCCCCGGGGCGACCCACACGGGCGAACTCGCGGAAGGCGAGCGGAATGTCCTCGACGTTGCGCACGCCGAAGCTGACGGTGATCGCGTCGAACGAATTGTCGTCGAAGGGCAGCCTGAGCGCATCGCCCTGCAGGAACTCGACACGGGTGCGTGCAGCCGGATCACGATGACCCTTCTGGCGCTTGCGTGCCTGGTCGAGCATGCCCTCCGAGAAGTCGGCTCCGATGACGTGCTCCGCGCCGGCCTCCGCGAGGAGGAACGTGATGTCACCCGTGCCGCAACACACGTCGAGCGCGCGGGTCGACGGGTCGATGCGCGCAGCGCGCACGGCGGCGTTGCGCCAGCGCTTGTCGATGCCCAACGTCATCACTCGGTTCATCAGGTCGTAGCGACCCGAGATGCGGTTGAACATCGACTGGACGTCTTCGGCACGTGGCATGCCCCGATCCTAGCAGCGA
>JAOPYW010000259.1 GCA_025964405.1 Thermoleophilia bacterium
CTTTTCGCCACTGATTTCAAAACTGCCTGCTCGTAGCGATGTTTTCTCGAGCAGGGTTTCGGACACGGATGGCGACGTTCCGGCGAACCATCCGCTCGTCGAGCAAGCTGTCCCCGGCCTCAGGTCCACGATCAGGGCGAACAGTACCGCCGCCGATCGACTCAGTACCTTCCGGTAGCCTCGTGCGGGCTCACTCGATGCGCGCGAAGCGTCGCTTGCCTGCCTGGAGCACCACGCCGACGAGCGTGGCGGGATCGATCTCGAGCACGCTTGCCGCCACCTGGGTGCCATCGATGCGGACGGCTCCCCCCTGGATCAGTCGTCGCCCTTCGCCGTTCGAGGTGGCCCACCCCGCGGCGACGAGCACGGCGGGGAGGAACACGAGGCCGGCCTCGGTGCGCGGAATCGCCGCGATCGAGAGCTCGGGGATTCCCTCGGGCACCTCGTTCCGCTTGAACTGTGCGTCGAAGCGCTCCTCTGCTCCCTGCGCCACGCTCCTCGGATGGAACCGCTCGATGACGTGCCGCGCGAGCGTGCGCTTCGCGTGGTTCGGGTGCACGGTTCCGTGCTCCACCCCCAGGACGTAGGCCTCGGCTTCGTCCCAGGTGAGCCCAGCGGCGTAGCGGTACCACTCCGGCATCAGCTCGTCGGGGATCGACATGACCTTCCCGAAGACGTCGTTGGGGTCGTCGTCGAGCCCGATGTAGTTGCCCAGCGACTTCGACATCTTCTCGACGCCATCGGTGCCGCGGAGCAGCGGGGTCGTAATCACCAGCTGGGGCGTCTGCCCGTACTGGGGCTGCAGGTGCCGGCCCATCAGGAGGTTGAACAGCTGGTCGGTGCCGCCGAACTCGATGTCGGACTCGACGGCGACGCTGTCGTATCCCTGGAGCAGGGGGTACAGCAGCTCGAGGATCGAGATCGGGGCGTTCGACGTGAAGCGCTTCTGGAAGTCGTCGCGCTCGAGCACCCGTGCCACCGTGGCACCCCGCATCAGCCGGAACATCTCCAACGGGGTCAACTTCGCCAACCACTCACCGTTCCAGCGCACCTCGGTGCGCTCGGGGTCGAGGATACGGAACGCCTGCTCCTGGTAGGTCCGCGCGTTCGCGTCGATCTGGTCACCGTCGACCACCGGCCGCGACTTGCTTCGGCCGGAGGGGTCACCGACACGCGCGGTGTAGTCGCCGATGATGAGCACCACGACGTGGCCGGCGTCCTGGAAGGCGCGCAGGCGCTGCAGCACGACCGCGTGGCCGAGGTGCACGTCGGGGCTCGTGGGATCCATGCCCAGCTTCACCCGGAGCGGTCGGCCCGCGTCGGCGGCGTGCTGGAGTCGGCGCGCGAGCGCACCCGCAGGTAGCACGTCGACACACCCACGCGCAAGCGCCTCGGCGGCCGCCACGAATTCGTCGGCGGGCGGTGTCGTGGCTGCGTCGTTCGGCGTGTCGGTCATGCCTCGATGCTAGCCGACCGACCCGTCACGCCAGGACGCGGTAGGCATCCTCGTTCGCCCGGGCGCTCGCGACCGGGTGCTCGGCAGCGTGTGCACGCTCGTGCTCGAGCACCGCCTGCAGCGATGCGATCGCGACCTCACACTGCTCCGGCGTGCACTCACGTGTGGTGAGCCGCTGGAACCACAGGCCCGGCGCCAGGAACACGCGCAGCACCTTGTTGTCGGCGTGCTGCCCCGCGAATCGGAGGATCTCGAAGCTGAGACCGGCGATCAGCGGCAGCAGAAGGGGGCGCGCCGCGATGACCTGCCACGTGGGCGCACCTTCGAGGAAGGTCACCTGGGCGATGCGGAACACGAAGAGACCGATGATGAACAGCCATACGATGAACGCCGTGCCGCACCGCACGTGGATGCGGCTCATGGCATTGACCCGCTCGGGCTCGAGCTCGATGCCCCGCTCCCATGCGTTGATCGCCTTGTGCTCCGAGGAGTGGTACTGGAACACGCGCTTCATGTCGGGCATGAGTCCCACGAGACCCAGGTACGCGCAGAAGATGGTGAACTTGATGAGCACCTCGGTGATCACGAACCACCAGGAACTGTTGTCGATCGGTAGGAGGAACTCCACGATCGAGACCGGCACGACCTTGAACAGGAAGACCGAGAACCCGACCGCGATGATCATCGAGACGATGATGGCGCCCGTGCCCAGCTTACTCGGGTCGGGTGTCGGCTCGGCTTCGTGGTGCGGGAGGATCGTCGGCACGCCTGCGGCGCCGGTCGTGCCCGCCCGCCGTGCAGCGCCTTCGACCTCGTGCAGTTCGTGGGCCTCACCCGACAGGTCGGCGGGCTTTCCTTCGGTCGCATCGTCGTCGTACTTGGCCTCGACGCCCTCGATCGCATACTCGCTCGAGACGAAGAGCGCCTTCATGCCGACGATGAGCGATTCGACCAGTGCGACGATGCCGCGCACCAGCGGGATGCGTGCCCAACGATGCCGGGACGCGAACGACACGAGCGGATGGTGCTGCTCGGCGATGGTGCCGTCGTACCGGCGCACCGCGACGGCCCACGAATGCGGCCCGCGCATCATCACCCCGTCCATCACGGCCTGACCACCTACTGCCGCCGCAGGCGCCATGAGCGCCACCCGCAGGCGGCGCGCGACGCGGGCAGCCTGCGCCCGCGGACGACGTCGCCGGATCGGCGTGGACTGCGCGGGCTGGCTCGAAGGGGCGTGCATGGGAAGCATCATCGTCCAGAACGCTACCCGACGCGAGGCCGAAGCTACCGTTGCGGCTCGAACGCGGCCAGCCAGACCGCAGCGATGAGGGCCGGTTGGAGTGGGAGGCGCAGCCACAGCGCCCATTCGGGCAGGCCGGCTCCGAGCCGATCGGCGTGCAGCGCCATGTTGACGTTGGCCGGGAACACCGCGACGAGCAGTGCGATGAGGCCGGTTCCGGCGACTCGCCGCACGGGGGGCACGAGCAGGCCGACCCCGCCGAGCACCTCTGCGATGCCGCTCAGGCTCACGAGCAGTTCGGGGCGCGGCAGCTGTTCGGGAACGATGCGCACGAACCCCCGAGGACGGAGGAAGTGCATGACTCCCGCTCCGAGGAAGAGGGCTGCCATGAGGAGGCGCAGGGCGGAGCGGAGCAGCTGCATGCGGCAGCTCTACCCCGGCGGATACCGGGTACAACGCGAGCATGACCGTTCGCTCTGGATCCATCGTCGTCGACGTGCCGGCTGCGCGGGCATGGCATGCGTGTTCGCGGATCGAACACTTCCCCGAGTTCCTCGCGGGCCTCGAGAGTTGCCGGCCGCTCCCCGACGGGCGCTACGAGTGGACCGGTCGCGCGTTCGGCATCACGCGCCGGTGGCGGAGCACGTGGATCGAGCGACGGTTCGCCGACTTCCTCTCGTGGAGCACCGACGACCCGATGGTGCCCGACGGGCGCGTCGTCATCGAGGCGCTCGGGCCTGCGCAGGCGCGCGTCTCGATCGAGATGCGGTACGTGCCCCAGTCGCGTCGCGACCGTCTCCTCGTGAACGGCGCAGCCACGCGCCTCCGCCTGTGGTTCGACCTGCGCGCCTTCAAGCGCTGGGTCGAGCGCACGCCTCAGCGCGCGACGTACTCGATGCCGGGCCGCGCGATGGCTGATGGCCCCTCGAGCGCACCTTCGAGGGCACTCTCGGCGAGGTCGAGCGACGGGCGTGCGCTCGGCAACTCGTGACACTGGCGGCAACGGGGCTCGTAGCTCTCTTGGGCGCCGACGCGGATGACGGGCTCGTCGGGCTTGGCCGGACGGCCCGCGATGAGGCGCTGGGTGCGGGTCGCGGGTCCGCCACAGACCTGGCAGATGGCCTGGAGCTTGTCGACGAACTCGGCTACCGCGAGCATGTGCGGAATCGGGCCGAACGGCTCGTTCTTGAAGTCCATGTCGAGGGCGGCGACGATCACGCGCTTGCCATCGTCGTCCAGCCGCACTGCGACCTCGAAGACTTGCTCGTCGAAGAACTGCGCCACGTCGATGCCGACGATGTCGGCGTCGCCGACCATGCCGAGGATCTGCATCGAGGTGTCGACCGGTCGCGCGGCGAGGCGCGTGCCGTCATGCGAGACCACGTCGGTCGCGTGGTACCGGTTGTCGAGCAGCGGCTTGAAGACCGCGACCGACTGGCGGGCGATCTGTGCCCGACGCAGGCGGCGCATGAGCTCCTCGCTCTTGCCGCTGAACATCGAGCCGACGATCACTTCGATCCAGCCACCCTGTGAAGGCATCACTCGCATTGCACTGTCCTCCCCACGAATACAGTCCCACATCTCCGTCGAGCGCGGCGGGCGCCGGGCTCATCAGGTAGCGAAACGATACTGGCCAGAACGGACGCAGGGCGCCACCGAAGTGACGCCCTGCGTTCGAAACGATCTGCGGATCAGGCCTCTTCGGGTGCTGCCTCTTCTGCGGGTGCGTCCTCAGCGGGCGCTTCCTCGGCTGCGGGCTCCTCGACAGGTGCTTCCTCGGCAGCCGGAGCTTCCTCGGTCGCGGCCTCGGCGACCGGCTCCGCTGCGTCAGCTTCCGGAGCGGCTTCCTCGGCGGGAGCCTCGGCAGCAGCAGCGGCTTCGGCCTTGGCGGCCTCGTCGGCAGCTGCCTTCTCTGCCGCGGCTGCGGCAGCAGCGACCTTCTCGGCCTCCTCGTCGGCAGCCTTCTTCTTGGCGTCCTCGAGGGCCTTGGCCTCGGCACGTGCAGCCTTGGCAGCGAGGATCTTCGGATCCACGGCCGGCACGAAGGTGCGCGACACGTTCTTCTTCTTCTTGCCGGTCTCGGCGGGGGCGTCGCCCACGGCCTCGAGCTTCGCTTGGAAGCGACCGAGGCGGCCACCGGTGTCCATGAGGCGCTGCTTGCCGGTGTAGAAGGAGTGCGATGCCGAGGAGACTTCCACGTCGATGACGGGGTAGGTCTCGCCGTCCTCCCACACGATCGTCTTTTCGCTGGTCAGCGTCGACTTCGTGAGGATGGCGTGCTCGCCCGCCGAATCACGGAAGACGATCGGCTGGTACGTGGGGTGGATGTCGCTCTTCATCGCAGGAATCCAATATTTCGGGGTCATGAACGCGGGCGCACGGCGCCACGGCGGAGGGGAGCGTATCATGTTCCGCGATCCATGGATGTATCCAACCTCCCAGCGGTAGCAGCACTCGGCGTCGCGGCGGCCGCCGGAGCGGTCTCGTTCCTCTCCCCGTGCGTGGCTCCCCTGCTCCCCGGTTACGTCGCGTTCATCGCGGGTGGAGCCGACGACGACCACCCCGCACTCCCGCGCGCGATCGGCTTCATCACGGGGTTCATCATCCTGTTCGCCCTGTTGGGTGCGACTGCTGCCGCGGTTTCGCGCGCCCTCCCGGATCGCGGGTACCTCGAGCTCGTGGGAGGCCTCGTGGTGGCGCTGATCGGGGTCGCCATGGCGTTCGACAAGCCGATCGTGCCATCGCGCCTCGTGCACCGCACGCACCAGCGCGCGACGGCAGGAGGATCACCCCGCACGGCCCTCGCGGCCATCCCGGTCGGAGCCGCGTTCGCCGTAGCGTGGAGCCCGTGCATCGGCCCGGCCCTCTCGGGCATCCTCACGCTCGCGGCGGGCGACTCGCGCCCGACCTACGGGGCGGTGCTCCTCGTGGCGTACGGCGTCGGGCTGGGTGTGCCGTTCCTGCTCGGCGCGATCGCGCTCGACCGCGTACAGGTCGTCTCCCGCGCGCTCCGCCGACACACGCGCACGATCAACCTCGTCGGCGGCGTCCTCCTCGTCGCCCTCGGCATCGCTATCGCCACCGGCCAGTTCGGGGTCGTCACGGCGCACCTCGCGCGCCTCACGCCCGGCTGGCTCTAGCTCTATTGCCCACACAGGTTAGTGACACCGCGGTAGCGGTGGCGTGATGCAGGGGATCGGCCGCGGAGCGGTCGGTCCCCTGCATCACGATGAAGGTCCCCGCTGATTGAGTTGGAGGTGCTT
>JAOPYW010000176.1 GCA_025964405.1 Thermoleophilia bacterium
CGAACCCGTCGAGCTGAACCCATCGGTGCTGGGAGCCGACGCGCCGTCCTGCTTGTCGGGCGGCCCGATCTGGAGGCTGACGACGTTGAACAGGCGTCCGCGGACGTGGAGCTTGTTCTTGTCGACCGACACCGTGTCCTGCACGCGCTGCAGGAACGACGTCATCTCGGCGTAGGTACCTGCTGCCTTGAAGGTCACGTCGGTCGGGGTGGCCCCGGTCGAGCCGACCGGGATCTCGGCGGCCTGGGTCTCGTCGCTGCCCATGTCGAGCTTGGTCTGGATGCCCGAGCGGTCGGCGAGGTGCTTGAGCACGATCGCGGCGTCACCGATGTTGGTGGTGTCGGGGATCGCGTTACGGGTCAGCGTCACGCGAGCGACCGAATCGTCGGCCTTGCCCGCGTCTGACTTGAGGGCGTCGACCTGCTCCTGGGCGGTCTTCAGCTCAGCCTCGGCCTGCTGGAGTCCCTGCTCGGAGGCCTGGGATGCCGTGATGGCGGAGACGCGCGCAGCGACGGCCGGCTTGTACATCTTCATCCACCACAGGTAGCCGCCCGCGCCAAGCACGAGGACCGCCAGCAGCAGGAACACTGCCTTGTTGTTCTCACCGAGCGTCATGAGGCTCCTCCGGCGACGGCGCCTGCCGCCTCATCGAACGGGTTCTTCGGCTGGGCCGCCTTGGCGGCCTTCGCCGCAGCGTCGGCTGCCTTCTTGGCCGCAGCGGCCTTCTCGGCCTTGACCTGTGCGGCTGACTTCGTCGGCACGGGGTTCGCGTCGAGGCTCAGCGAGAGCGTGCCGTCACCGCTGGCGACCGTGGTACCGGTCGATGCGACCGGTGTTCCCGTGGTCGACGACGACGCGGTCGGCGCCGCGGGCGCGATGTTGTCGTCGAAGTCGGCGGTCACGATGAAGTGCCAGTAGGTGGTGGGCTTCTTGGTGTAGACGCTGAGCATCTTCACGCTGTCGAGCTTGATGCCCTCGGCGTTCGAGAAGGAGTGCGTTCCGCGCACGCGCTTGGCGAAGCCGCCCGCGAGTTCGACGGTGGGCAGGTAGCCCTCGATCTTCACCCCGGCGGTCGACGAGGCATCGGCCGCGGCAGCTCCGGTGTTGACCTTGACGCTGGAGTACCAGCCGCCGGTGCCGGCCATGATGCCCTGCAGCTCGCGGGTCATCTCGACGTAGTTGTAGCGCTCGCTGAAGGCGGAGACGAGCATCTGCTCCTCGCTCTGCGCAAGCTGCTTGTCGTTGTCGGTGACCGGCTTCGCGATGTTCTGCGCCGACGCCTTCACCTGCTGCGCCTTGGTGTCGGCTGCGGCCTGGGCGGCCTGGGCCTGCGCGGTCTCGCTCTTGATGCTGTCGACGCGCGAGAACGCGAAGTAGCCGGCGAGCACCACGGCAAGGATGGAACCGCCGGCGATGCCGCCGACCACGCCCATGCTGAGCTTCGCGGGTTCAGCGGGGCCTGCTGCGACCGCCGAGCCCTTGGGTACGAGATTGACGGGCTTCATGCTGCTTCCTCCATGGCCAGGCCGAGGGCGAGACCGAAGCGCGGATGCTGGGCACCGAGCAGCTCCACCGAGCCGGCATCGAGGCGCGGCGACACGTCGAGGATGCTGGTCGGTACGTGGATCTCCTGCGCGAAGCGCTGGTCGATGCCGCGCAGGAGCGCACCCTCACCGGCGATCACGATGCGGTTCACGCGATGCAGGCCACCCGACGCATGCGTGTAGTAGTCGAGGCTCGTCGTGACCTCCTGCGCGAACGGGTCGGCGACGAACTGCATGACGCGGCGTGCGTCGGAGTAGGGATCACCGGGCGACTCCATGCCACCGAGCGGCGAGATGCCGGCCTCGAGTGACACGCGTGATGCGTCGGCAAGCTCCCACCCGAACTGCTCGACGAGCGTCTGGGTGAAGTGCTGGGTGCCGAAGGCGACCATGCGGTTGAGCTCGCAGATGCCGTTGCGCGAGATGACGACGTTCGTGGTCGTCGGACCGACGTCGAGCAGCGCCACGATCGATTCGGTCTCGGTGTCCTCCCCCTCGCTCACCAGGGCGAGCTTCACCGCGGGAAGTCCGGCGCGCATGAGCGCGAATGCAGCGAGGTCGATGCGGGCGACCTTGAGGCCGGCCTGCACGATCGCGTCGCGGAAGCCCTCCACCGATTCGCGGTACGCCATGACCACGACGTGTCGCTCCTTCTCGCCACCGGAGTCGCTGTCCTTCCAGCGAGCCACGGTGTGGAAGTCCCAGATCACTTCTTCGATCGGGATCGGGAGGTTGTCGGCCACCTCGAAGCTGAGCGCCTCGCGCAGCTGCTTCGTGTTCTTGATGCGCGGCATCTCGATGATGCGCGTCACGCATCGCTGGTTCGCGATGCCGACGGCGACGGTGCGCTCCTTGATGGAGTGCTCCGCCCAGAACGCGCGGATGGCGGATGCGAGCGCCTCGGCGTCGAGCACCTCACCATCGGCGACGATGCCGGGTGCAAGTGGCGTCTCCGCATGCGTCGAAATGCCGTATGCGCGGCCCTTCTTGCGCAGCGAAACGGCAACGAGTGCGGTGGGCGTGATATCGAGTCCTACGGCAGCAGTGGCCATGGGTGGTCATTCCTCGCTTCGGGTCCCGGCTGCTATCGGTCCGGCATGCCGGTCCCTTGAGGCGGTGAAGCGCAACCGTTGACGTACCAAGTCAGCATAGGCACGTTGAACGATTGCAAGGATCTGACGCAGGCGTCGATCGCCCGGTTCCCAACCGCTTCGGTCAGGTACCGACCCGCAGATATGCATCGAGGATCTCGGGGCCGTAGAACCAGCCGAAAGCACCGCCCAGAGCCAAGAACGGCCCGAACGGGATGGCCGACTTGCGGCCCTTGGCGAGGCCACGCGTGGCAAGGAGGTAGATCGACGGGACGAGCCCGGCCAGGAATCCCGCGAACAGGCCTACGGCGACGGGGGCGCCGAGGAACGCGCCGAGCCCCAGCACCAACTTCACGTCACCGAAGCCCATTCCACCCCGCTTGGTGAAGAGGTAGGGCAGGAGCAGGAAGAGTGAGGCACCGATGGCCGACACGAGCACCTCGACCCACCACCACTCCACCCCCAGGAATCGCGGTCGCGGTCCGAACCCGAGGGAACACGCGAATCCGAGCCAGATGATCGCGGTGTTGAGCTCGTCGGGAATGATGCGGAGCTTCAGGTCGATCACGGAGATCGGGATGAGCAGCGTCAGGAAGATGACGCCCGTCACGAGGTCGGCGACCGAGTCGGCGGTGAGCGCGACGGCCAACCAGGCCAGCGACGTGCCGGCCTCGACCAGCGGGTACTGCACGCTGATGCGCTCCTTGCAGCCGCGGCAGCGCCCGCGGAGCGCGAGCCACGACAGGAGCGGGATGTTCTCGTACCACGTGATGTGGTGGCCGCACTTCGGGCAGGCGCTGCGTCCACCGAGGCTCCCCCGCTCGCGCCAGTCGACCACGGCGAGCCGCGCGATGACCACGTTGAGGAAGCTGCCGATGAGCAGCCCGAAGACTGCGGCGTAGACGATCCAGATGGTTCGGTGGTCCATGACGAGCAGCTACCCCGGTTGCACCCGGCTGGAAACGCAACTGGAGGGCGACCCGTGGGCCGCCCTCCAGTCGGAGACTCGCGTTGGGGTATGTTCGGTCACAACTTCTTGAACACGTTGTTGACGCGCACCTTGCCCAGCGAGAGATAGGTGTCGGCGTAGGTCGCGTAGCCCTGCGTCGGGTGGTGCAGGCCGAGCACCGCAAGTCGCAGCGGGTAGGTACCCGAGGCCGCGATGGCCGCGCACTGGCGGAACGCCTTCTTCGACCTGATCGTGGAGTTGCGGGCGACGACCCACTTCTTGCCGACCTTGTACTGGACCTGCGTGCGACCCGTGAGCGCGGTCTTGCTCGACACGGTCGTGCAGAACGCGACGCCATTGCGCACGGTGCGCCGGTTGACCTTGGCCTTGAGCACGGGTCGTGCACCGATCGCGAACGGGGCGCTGTACACCACTGCGCTCGAACCGGCATACGCGAGTCGGTAGCAGCTACTGAGTGCGACCTTGGCCTTGAACTTGACCATGCCCTGTGACGTGTTCTTGCCGGTGACGCCCGCAGCGACCTGGCGGTATGCGCCGCCGACGTTGCAGTTGGTGGTCTTGCGCTGCAGCTGCACGGTCTTGCCGTTGCTCGCGGCTCCGGCCAGGAGCAGCTGCCCCTCGACGGTCGTGGTGGAACCCGCGGCGACCGCGGGAGCCGACAGGCCGTATCGCAGCTTGGGCGCCGACGTGATGTTCACCACGCGCAGGTCGCTGAAGCGGCCCTCGACGTTGCTGATGTTCGATCGAACCCGCCACGCCACAGCGCCGGTAGCGGTGCACGGGATGAACG
>JAOPYW010000198.1 GCA_025964405.1 Thermoleophilia bacterium
TCCTCGACCCCGCGTAGCAGTCGACGTTACCCGGCCGCACGTTGACGGCCTGCCACGTGCCGGTCAGTGGGAAATAGGGGGGCGGCGAGCTGAGCAGGCGCGTATCCCACTTGTAGGACCGCTTGTCGTACCCCGCCCAGGCGGTGCCGTCGTTGGAGGGCCACGCCCAGTTCATGTTCGGCGCGCGGTGCCCGGCGATCGACCCGTCGATGGTGAGCTGCTGGTCGCACTGGGGAGGGCCGGGCTGGGTCTGCGGCACGGTGTACTGCGGGGGGATGGTGACCCCTCCGGAGGCCGCCAGCAGCGCCGCGCGGATGAAGGTCACGCGGCAGTCGACGACCGGCGCGCTCCCCGTGCCGCCCTGCATGTCGATGATGATGTCGCCCTGGGCGATCAGCCCGAGCGTGCGGCCGGGTAGCGAGACGTTCGCATTGCGCGTGCCGTCATTCACGTTGCCGTCGATGTAGATGTTCGCGGTGCCGGCGTCGATGCGACGCGCAGCGAGCGTCACGCGGCCGTCGAGGTCGCCGCCGTGCAGCACGATGTCGTCCTGCACGAGCACGGCCGTCGTGCCGGTACCGGCAGGGATGATGCGTGTCTCGCCGGTGGGGGAGAGCATGCGGATGCGGTTGCCCTCGAGCCACGCCTGCCAGGCCGTCTTCTGGGCGGCGACTCCGGCCTGGTCGTATCCGGGCAGCTGGATGGCGGCGGTGCCGGGGCGACGCGAGTCGGCCTCGAGGATGTCGAGTTCGTCGAACACCCGCAGGAACGAGAGGAACCGATTCGTGTTCTCGGTGCTCGGGCACTGCACGCCACCCGGCTTGTTGATCCGCCCCTGGGCACTGGAGATCGCGGCTGAATCGCCACATGCGACTCCCGGCGCGACGTCGACGGCCACCGCGGCCGCGCCCGAGGAGTCGTGCACCGTGCCGTCGGCGGCGTAGGTGTCACTGTTGTCGAACCCGTTGGAGTGGACGGGACCGGAGATCGTCGCACCGCGGCCGAACTTGATGGGTCCGTCGCTGATCAGCTGGAAGTCGGCGAAGCGCCCGGGACGCAGCTCGGCGCGCACGACCGACGCCTCGGCGACCGGTCCGGTCGGCTTGAGGTTGGCGTCGACCGCCTGGAGCCAGGCACGCAGGTAGACCACGACGTTGCCGTTCGAGTCGAGTGACGTGTGGTCGGGCATCTCGACGCGATAGACCTGCCAGAACCCGTGCACCCGCTCGTTGCAGGTCGCCGTCGACATGCCGAGTGCGCTGCACGCGTCGGCCGAGACCGTCGCGGGCTCGTGGTAGGCGAGGGCCTGCATCGGGAACCCCGAGGCCGCCGCGATCGTGGTCGGCGTGGTCTTGCTCCAGACGCCGGCGACGGCTCGGAACTCCGGCGGGAGCTCGTTGCCGGAGGAGATGAAGCCCGGAGCCGTTGCAGCCGACGGAGCGAGCTTGGTCAGGTCGGCGAGTGACAGGGTGTAGCCGTCGGCATCGGTCGCCAGGCGTGCGCCGAGCGCCATCCGGAAGCGGGTCAGGGCGTTCTGCACGTGGGGGTAGGTGAGCACGCGGTTGTTCGCCGCGCGACTCGACCGGGCCGACTGGTTGGAGTTGAGCATCATCAGCGCGATGATGACCGTGGTCGCGACCACCAGCACGAGCGCGTAGACGAGCACCATGCCGTCCTCCTCGCGCTGCCGGTGGTGGCGGAAGCCGCGCATCAGTACGCGCACCCCGCCGCTCGCGCGTAGTCATCCGTCGCGCGCCCCAGGATCGACGCGCTCACCGCGTAGCGGTTGCGTGCCGCCGTCTGCTGCGCTCCCACGACGACCGAGCTGAGGTCGAGCGTCACCGTCGCCACGAAGGTGCGCTGCGCCCCGACGAGGGGGGTACCGATCGCGGGTTGCATCGTGTCGCAGCCGGCTGGCGTGACGATCGTTCCCGACGGGCGGCCTGCCGCGACCGGGTTGTAGATGACCATGTAGCCGAAGGCGCCAGCGTTGCCGTCACCGCGCCCCAACTGGCCCGGCGGAGCGTCGAGCAGCTTGACGTCCTCCACGCGGATGCCGGTGTGCGCGACGCCGCCGATGAGCCGGCAGTCGGGAGCAGGGCCCTCCCGGTACACCGTGCGCCACAACGCCCCGCTGCGCAGCTCCCACCGAACGCACTCCGTGCCGTTGTCGGCCGCCGTGGAGCTGCGCACGTCACTGCGCATCCAGAGCGCCGTCGGGGTGGCCACGGTGAGGTCCTCGTACGAGCAGAAGTCGCGCAGTGCGGTGGTGGCCGATGCGTTGCACTCGTCGGGCTTCGTCGTCGTGATCGCACCCGCCGGGGTGCGCGAGACGCCCCAGAGCAGCATGTTGCGCAGGTCGTCGCCCGCACGGGGGCGTTCGACGACGTCGGGGCTCTGCGCGAAGCGCACGTCCTGCTCGAAGCGCTCCAGCACGGTGGTGGCGCGTCGCGCCGATTCGCGTGACGTGTTCGACTGCGAGGAGCTCCCCACCATCGACAGGACGATGCCTCCCGTCAGGCCGAAGACGATGGTCGCGATGGCCATGACCACCACGAGCTCGACCAGCGTGAACGCTGCTGAGGCTGCTCGCGACCCCATCAGCATGTGCGCGTCCCCTGCGGAAGGGCGTGTCCGAGGCTGCACTGCGTGGTCCACGAGGCGTCGCCGTCGTTCTGCGATTCGCGCGCCTGCACGTCGAGCCGCCAGGTACTGGCGTCGGGGGCCGAGTACAGCACCCGCACGGTGGCCATCGGCTGTTGTGCGGTCGTGCTGGCGCCGGTGACAATGACGGCGTTCGTGGCGACCGGTTCCGGCACGCCGTCGAGGTAGCTCCGCCCGTTCTCGGCGATGTCGACCGGGCCGTTCGCGAACGGGGGGAACGGCCCGCCACTGCGATCGGCGCCGGGCGCGTGCACCGGCCAGTCCTCGGAGCCCATGACCGGCACGCGGTTGCCGTGGTCACGGGCGAAGGCGTCGAGGGCATCGGCGTACGAACGTGCGACGGCGACGCCGCGCTGGCCCTCGGTCGCCTTCTTCGTGCCGGCGCGCATGCCCCACGCAGCGGCGACCAGCACCCCGATGATCACCAGCACGACGAGGACCTCGATCATCGTGAAGCCACGCTCACGCCGGGCGCTGGAGCAGCACGCGTGCGGGGAGGACGGCTGGGTGGTCGTGACTCGGGGCATGGGAGCGGCCGTGCGCGGCGAGTGGACGACGCGCGCAGGGCCTAGCTGTATCGGCCGGATATTGGTACGACCTGAGGATCATTTCCGAAAGGCCCAACAATTCGCACACTTTGTGTCGATATTCCACCTCGCGCGCGCCCGGGTCCCACGAGGCCGAGCGGGGCGGCTCGACACAGCTGGCAGAATGCAGGCATGCCTCCCTTCCAGGTACACAGCCCCTACACGCCCATGGGCGACCAGCCGACGGCGATCGAGGAGCTCGCGCGAGGCGTGAACCGTGGCGACCGGTTCCAGACGCTGCTCGGCGCGACCGGCACGGGCAAGACCTTCACCATGGCGAAGCTCATCGAGGAGGTGCAGCGCCCGACCCTCGTGCTCGCGCACAACAAGACCCTCGCCGCGCAGCTCTGCAACGAGTTCCGCGAGTTCTTCCCGAACAACGCCGTCGAGTACTTCGTCTCCTACTACGACTACTACCAGCCCGAGGCCTACGTGCCGTCGAGCGACCTCTACATCGAGAAGGACTCCGCGGTCAACGACGACATCGACCGCCTGCGCCACGCTGCGACGAGCGCGCTGCTCGCGCGCCGCGACACGATCGTCGTCGCCTCCGTCAGCTGCATCTTCGGCCTCGGCTCCCCCGAGACCTACAAGCGCAACTCGATCATCTTCACGCAGGGCGAGGAGATGGACCGCGACGAGGCGCTGCGCAAGCTCATCGCCATCCAGTACTCGCGCAACGACGCCGTGCTCGGCCGTGGCACCTTCCGCGTGCGTGGCGATTCGCTCGAGGTGCATCCCGCGTCGGAGGAGACGGCGTACCGGATCCAGTTCTTCGGTGACGAGATCGAGGGCATCGTGCGCTTCGATCCGCTCCTGGGCGAGGTCACCGCCGAACTCGGCCACCTCGCCATCTACCCGGCGTCGCACTACGTCGCCGAGCAGGACGAGATCCAGGAGATCATCGCCGGCATCCGCAACGAGATGGTGCACCGCGTCGCCGAACTCGACGAGCAGGGCAAGCTCCTGGAGAGCCACCGCCTCCAACAGCGCACCGAGTACGACCTCGAGATGCTGCAGCACATCGGTTTCTGCAACGGCATCGAGAACTACTCGCGCTGGTTCGACGGACGCATGCCGGGCGAGACCCCGAACACGCTGCTCTCGTTCTTCCCGAAGGACTTCCTGCTCCTCATCGACGAATCGCACAACACGATCCCGCAGGTGGGAGCGATGTTCAACGGCGATCGCTCCCGCAAGGAGACGCTGGTCGACTTCGGCTTCCGCCTCCCGAGCGCGATGGACAACCGACCGCTTCGCTTCGAGGAGTTCCTCGAGACCGTCGGCCAGGCCGTGTTCGTGTCGGCCACGCCCGGCCCGTTCGAGTTCGAGAACTCGGCGCACATCGCCGAGCAGGTGATCCGCCCGACCGGGCTCATCGATCCACCGATCGAGATCCGCCCGACCGCCCACCAGATGGACGACCTCATGAACGACGCGCGCCGCGTCGTCGAGAACAACCAGCGCGTGCTCGTCACCACCCTCACCAAGAAGATGGCGGAGGACCTCACCGACTACCTGCTCGAGTCGGGCTTCAAGGTGCGGTACCTGCACTCGGAGATCGACACGCTCGAGCGCAT
>JAOPYW010000244.1 GCA_025964405.1 Thermoleophilia bacterium
GCCGGACGGCTCGATGTACTTCGCCGGGTATGACGCGTCGCGCGCCATGGTGACCAAGGTCCTCCCGACCGGCGCGCTCGACACCTCGTTCGGTGGCGGCGACGGCGTGGTCGACGTGCTCGCACCCGGATCGACCGCGTCGTTCGCGTATGCACTCGAGGTGCAGCCCGACGGCAGCATCCTCATGGGCGGCTACGCGACGCGGGCCAACAACGACCTGTTGATCGTGCGCTTCCTCGCGGACGGATCGCTCGACACGTCGTTCGGGGTCGGCGGCTACGTCGTCGACTCGATCACGAGCAGCACCGACCTGGTGTACGCGATCACCGCCGATGTGGCGGGCAACGTCATCGTCTCCGGCAGCTACACCAACGGCCCGGGCTTCGACGGCGTCGTCGTGCGGTACTTGCCCAACGGCACGCGCGACACCACGTTCGGCACGAACGGCTTCGTGGCGACGGGCACGCCCGCCTACGACGAGCGGTTCACGCAGGTCGAGATCGATTCCACCGGTCGCATCGTCGTGTCGTCGACGATCGCCGACCAGACGTGGTCGGGCACCGGCGCCACGTGGCGTGACATGTCGGTTCGTCGCTACCTCGCGACGGGCCAGCCCGACGCGGCGTTCGGCACCGCGGGGCTCGTCACGCTCAATCGCTCCGCCCTCACCGACTACGTCATGGGGCTCACCATCGACCACCTCGACAGGCCCGTCATCGTGGGATACACGAACGTCAGCACCAGCATGCGCGGCGTGGTGGCGCGGCTGCGGGAGACCGACGGAGCCCTCGACCCCACCTTCGCGACGGGAGGCTGGTACGACCACGACCCGACCACCTACAACGACTACCTCTACGACGTGCACGAGCTCGACGACGGGAGCATCGCCGCGGTGGGCACCACCCCGCCCGACGGCGCGCAGTTCTCGACCGGCGTGCTGCGTCTGACGACTGCCGGCGTGCTGCAGTCGGCCACCGTCGTCGACCTGCTCCCGACGAGCGAGAACATCCGCGGCTCCTCCCTCGACGGCGACGGCGGGCTCGTCGTGGCGGGCTACACGACGACCGCGCCGCTGGTCGCCGTGATCGGGCACCTCGCGGGCGCGAGCTTCACCGACTACGGAACCGCCGCGGCGAACACCTGGCAGGGCGGGGCTGCATCGCTGTTCGGCACGTGCCTGCGGTCACTCGCGGGCGCGTCGGTCTCGGCACCGTGGTCGATCGACGGCAACGCCGCCTGCACCGCGTTCGACACCGACCCGTGGCGCGCCGTCGCGCGGCAGCCGTCGGAGGTCGCGGCGACCACGGTCGCAGGGGCTTCCGCGACGGCGAACTTCCGCTTCGGGCTCCGCACGTCGGCGTCGCAGAAGCCCGGCGCCTACGCGTCGATGGTGACGTTCAACGTCGTCGCGCCGTGAGGCAGCGCGTTCTGCCGTGCGTCACTCGCGTCGTCAGGCGGTGACCGCCGCGCCGTTCGCCGCATGCTTGGCGGCGGCCGCCTGCAGCTCCTCGATCTTCGACGTCTGCTCCCACGGCAGGTCGAGGTCGGGGCGACCGAAGTGGCCGTAGGCCGCGGTCTGGCGGTAGATCGGGCGGCGCAGGTCGAGCTGCTCGATGATCGCGGCCGGGCGGAGGTCGAAGACCTCGCGGATGGCGGCCTCGATCGCCGTCTCGGGCACGGTCGCCGTGTCGGACGTGTCCACATGCAGGCTCACCGGGCGCGCGACGCCGATCGCGTACGCGACCTGCACCTCGCAGCGCGTGGCGAGGCCGGCGGCGACGACGTGCTTGGCGACCCAGCGCGCGGCGTAGGCGGCGCTTCGGTCGACCTTCGACGGATCCTTGCCGGAGAATGCGCCACCACCGTGGCGGGCCGAACCGCCGTAGGTGTCGACGATGATCTTGCGGCCGGTGAGGCCCGCGTCGGCGTGCGGTCCGCCGAGCACGAACGCGCCGGTCGGGTTGACGTAGATCGTGATGTCATCGCTCCACCACGTGCCGAGCACGGGCTTGATGACGTGCTCGACGATGTCGGCCTTGATGCGGCCTTCGCTCGTGAGGATCTCGCCGTCGTGCGTGCGCGCGTGCTGCGTCGACACGACGACCGTGTCGATCGAGACGGGGCGGTCATGCTCGTCGTAGCGCACCGTGACCTGGGCCTTGCCGTCGGGGCGCAGGTAGGCGATGTCGCCAGCCCGTCGCACTTCCGCGAGCCGGCGGGTCAGGCCGTGGGCGAGGGTGATGGGGAGCGGCATCAGCTCCTCCGTCTCGTCGCAGGCGAAACCGAACATCATGCCTTGGTCGCCAGCACCCTGCGCGTCGTACTGCGCATCCTTGGAGTCGACGTCGCTCGTGACGTCGTCGTCCTCGCGCAACTCCCAACCCGTGTTGACGCCCTGGGCGATGTCGGGGCTCTGCTCGTCGATCGCGACGAGCACGCCCGCCGTGCGGCCGTCGAAGCCGTACTTGGAGCTGTCGTATCCGATCTGCACGATGGTGTCGCGCACGACCGACTGCACGTCGACGTACGAAGTCGTGCTGATCTCGCCGCCGACGACGGCGAGTCCGGTGGTGATGAAGGTCTCACAGGCCACGCGGGCGGCGGGGTCCTGGGCGAGGATCGCGTCGAGCACGGCGTCGCTGATCTGGTCGGCGATCTTGTCGGGGTGACCTTCCGTCACCGACTCCGACGTGAAGAGATAGGGGGCCTTCGACACGAAATCCTCCGCAGGGCGTCATCCTGACGCCTGTCGCGACGCCGTCTCGGCGCCTTTCATCGAGTGTCGCCGACTCTATCAGCCCCACAGCTATCGAATGTGCAGCAGTGCGGAGTTACGTGCTCCGCGGTCTCCGCCGAACCACGAACATCGCTGAATCCCGTGAGACGACCGTGCGGCGGTGCACTGGTGACACTCAGTGCACGTCGTGCGCGAAAGGACGCTGCCGCGCAGCAGCCACGGTCGCTCTTCGATGGTGACGCCGTCGCTACTGGATGGTGACGTCGACCGGTGAACCGATCTGGTCCGCACTGGGTCCGCGGAGCCGGGCAATCAGCGCGATCATGGCGTTCGTGCTCGGAAGCTGCGCCTGCATCTCGGCGCTCGTCATGGGCCCGGTGGATGCGCCGTCAGCTCCCGGGTCGTGCCGCGCAGCATCGATGCCGACCGCCGCGCGAAGCGCGCATCGGGTCACCAGCGTCGGATCCCCCAGCGGCACGTCGAGGGCCCAGGTCATGCGCTTGTCCTTGTCCCACGTGAGCCAGCCGGCGATGGCCTCCTCCTCGACGCAGCTCGTGCGCGAGTAGAACCAGGCGACCGGCAGGCGCGGCGGGGCACCGGCGGCCTGGAAGGCAGACGTGAACGTCGGGTCGGTGCCGAGCGTCGCCGTGCTCGTGACGGCATCCGACTCCTCCGAGCGTGTCGGGTCGGTCACGCCGGCGGCGGCCTCGCCGCCTTCATTACGCAGCACCGAGCCTTTCGCGGTTGCGAGCGGCGCCGCCTCATAGGCGATCTCGACCTGTCCCTGGGTGACGGCCGTGACCTCGAGCGCATCCTCGAGCCCGAACAGGCGCGCGGCGGCCTCCACCTGTGCGACGGCCTTGCGCGACGACCGCACGTGGATCCGCGCCGACACACGCCCCGTCGCGGTGAGCGACATTGCCGACGGGCCGTCGAGCTGGCCGAGCAGCTTGAGCGCGTTCACGTGCGGCTCGCCCTTGGGCACGTCGAGCTTGGTCGCGAAGTTGTAGCCGCGGCGGGTCGCCGCGCCGAGGAAGTCTTCGACGTACGAGCCCGGGTCGTCGACCGCGACGGCCACCGACGTCGACGCCGGCAGCTCGTCGAGCACGACACGCTTCACCGGAGTCGGCTCCCCGATCTGCGACTGACCCTTCGACCACTCGAAGGCACCGACGAGGCGCACCGCGCGGCGGGAGCGATCGATCGGCGGGGCGACACCCACCCATCCGTCGCGTGAAGCGCTGACGACCGACATCGTGGCGAACCAGCGCGCGAGCTCGAGCGAACTCGGATCATCGCGCACCAGGCGCAGGAGCTGGTCGCGCACCGAGTCACCGCGATAGACGATCGCGAGCGGCGTGGTCTTCACGGCCAGCGCGGTGAAGCGGTTCGTG
>JAOPYW010000061.1 GCA_025964405.1 Thermoleophilia bacterium
TCAGCACGGGGTTGAGGGACGTCATCGGGTCCTGGAAGATCATCGCGATCTCGTTGCCCCGTACCGCCTGCATCTCCTGCTCGGAGATCTTGGTCAGGTCACGCCCGTTGTAGAGCACCTCACCGCCGGCCACGGTTCCGGGCGACTTGATGAGGCGCATCAGCCCGAGGCTGGTCTGGCTCTTGCCGCAGCCCGATTCGCCGACGATGCCGAGGGTCTCGCCCTCGTCCACCCAGTAGGACACCCCGTCGACCGCCTTCACGATGCCGGCGCGTGTCTTGTATTGGACCTTCAGGTCACGAACTTCCAGGAGCGCCATGCTGCAGCTCCACCTTCCCCTTGACGACATCCCCTGCCGAGTTATCGGCAGAACGAGCCGGTTGTGTCACGCGGTGCCCGGTTGTCTGCCGAGCCCTCGTCATATGGTGCATCAGTTCTCGCGTCCGCGCGGGTCGAATGCGTCGCGTAGTCCATCGGCGACCGAGATCGCGGCCAGCACGGTCGATGCAATGAGCAGTGCTGGAACCCAGATGAGGTGCGGTTCGGCATCGATGTAGGTGTAACCGTTCTGTGCCAGCACGCCCCACGACGAATCAGGCGGCTGCACGCCCAGCCCGAGGAACGACAGGAACGCCTCGCCGAGGATCGCGTTCGGCACCTCGAGGAAGATCACGACGACCATCACGCCGATCGTGTTCGGCAACACGTGCCGGGTCACGATGCGGCTCGGCTTCGCGCCCGACGCGCGGGCGCTCTCCACGTATTCGTTCTCCTTGAGCGAGAGCATCTGGCCGCGCATGATGCGGGCCGACGTGAACCACGCCGTGATCGACAGGGCCGGCACCATGTAGGCGATGGGCGGCGCGTCGGGCAGCCTGTTCGACAGCACCGTGACGATGATGATCGCGAACGGCAGGTACGGCAACCCGTAGAGCGCGTCGAGGAACCGCATCATCCCACTGTCGATCAGCCCACCGAAGTAGCCGGAGATCGATCCGTACGTGATGCCCACGATGAGGATGACGAGCGACACCACGAAGGCGATCGAGAGCGAGATCCGGGCGCCGAGCCAGGCCCGGAGCCATTCATCCTTGCCCTGGGGATCGGTGCCGAACAGGTGGTCGAGGCTGGGGCCCTGGTTGGCCCGGTCGTAGAAGATGCCCGTCGCATCCCCGGTGCCCTGGATGATCGGGACGAAGATGGCGAGCAGTACGTAGATCGTGACGAGCACGAGTCCCGTCATCGCGGCCTTGTTGCGCGCGAACCGGCGGGCGGCATCCTGGATGAGGGAGCGCTGCTCGCCGGCCACGCCGCCCGCGTCGGCCGCGTCGTATGCAGCTTGGCGCGCGGCCCAGTCGTCGCTCAGCGCGAGCAGTTCACTCCGCGCCTCGCCGAATAGGCCTTCGGCCTCCGCGCTCGTCACCGCGCGCTCTTCCCGCGCGCTGCGGGGGGTCTCCTCGTCGCCGTGATCAGTCATTGGAGATCCTCGGGTCGAGCCATGCCACCACTACGTCCACGATGAGGTTGAGCAGGATGATGAGCGCGGAGAGCAGCACCGTCGTCGCGAGCACCATGCGCGAGTCGATCGGCTGCTTGAAGCTCTCGATGAACTGGTCGGCCACTCCTGGAACGACCATGATGCGCTCGATGATGAACGATCCGGTGAGGATGAACGCGAACAGTGGTCCGGCGTTCGTCACCGTCGGTATCAGCGAGTTGCGGAAGGCGTGGCGGAACACCGTGCGCCGCCAGGGCAGCCCCTTCGCCCGCGCCGTGGTGACGTACTCCTGCTGGAGCGCCTCGAGCATCGACGCGCGGACCAGGCGCGTGAAGTAGGGCATGATCGAGAGCCCGAGCACGAGGATCGGGCCGAGCCGGTCGTACCAGGTGTCCCACCCATAGGGAAGCACCACCTCCACGACCCCGATCGGCGGCGGGAAGTAGATCTTGCCGGCCACCCACACGGTGGCGACGACGAAGCTCGGGAAGGCGAAGGCGAGCGTCGCGAACACGGTGATCACGTAGTCGACGATGCCATTCGCCTTCAGGGCGGAGAGCACGCCGAGGGTCACGCCCACGATCGCCGCGAACGCGAAGGCGAGGCCACCGAGCAGCATCGACGTGGGAAGCGTCTCGCCGATGATCTCCCGCACCGGGCGGTTGCCTGGCTTCGTCGACAGCCCGAAATTGCCGGTCGCCAGGTCGCGGATGAAATCCCAGTACTGCACGAGGTAGGGCTTGTTGAGCCCGTACAGCTCGCGCAGGTTCTCACGCACGCTCGGGGCGAGCTTCGGATTCGTGAACGGCTCGTACGGCATCAGCTTGACCAGCACGAATGCGAGGAAGGATGCCAGGAAGATCACGGGTACTGCCCACAGGACACGGCGGAGTACGTAGGCGAACAAGGCGGCTCCGAATGTCTACCGGAGTGGGCGTGGCCCACGGGTGCGGTGAAACCAACGAGCGGGGACCGGGCAGCTGTGCCGGCCCCCGCTCATCAGCGTGGTCGTGTTGCTACTTCTTGTCTGCGGTGATCGAGATGTCGTCCCAGTACATGAGGCCGGCGGGGGTCAGCTCGTACTTCTTGCCACCCTGCTTCACGTAGGTCGCGACGATGGTGTCGTTGGTCGGCTGGTAGATCGGCGCGACCGGCATCTTGCCGTCGGGGCCGGTCAGCTCGGCCTCGAGGCGCTTGTACACCTCGTACCGCTTGTCGGCGTCGACCGTGGTGAGGGCCTCGTCGTAGGTCTTGTCGAACTCCGGGTCGCAGAAGTTCGATGCGTTCAGGCCGTTGTCGACGTTCGCGCAGGTGAACAGCTGGTACCAGTCCTGCGCGTCGACGTAGTCCTGGACCCATCCCTGGAGCAGCAGGTCGACGCTCGACTTGACTGGCGAGATGCCGTAGCCCGGCGAGGAGATGACGTCACCCGATGCCGGTGCCAGCTTGACCTTCACGCCGATCTTGCCCAGGTCACTCTGGATCTGCTCGGCGATCTGCGGCGCGGAGCCCGAGTCGGACGAGAACACCAGGTTGAGCGTCTTGGAATCGTCCCAACCGCCCTCCTCCAGGAGGTCCTTGGCCTTCTGCGTGTCGGGCGCGTCGTCCGCTCCGATGAAGTCCTGTGACCCCTCGGAGAACACGTCGTATCCCGGCAGTCCGCTCGGCACCACCGTGTTCATCGGCTTGTCACCGCGCTTGGTGATGTTTTCGATGAGGCTCGGGCGATCGATGGCCAGGGCGAGCGCCTGACGCACCTTCGGATCGCTCAGCGCCGGATTGGTCGTGTTCATGTACATGTACTGGGTCTCGATCGACGGGCGCGAGACGTAGTAGTCCTGCGTCTTGATCGTGTCGATGTCGGCCGGAGTGATCGACGTGCGCGTGAACGCCATGTCGATGCGCTTGCGCTTGAACTCCTGGTAGGCCGTCTTCGGCTCACCGATCATGCGGAACGTGATCTTGTCGAGCTTCACGTCGTCGGCGCCCCAGAAGTTGTCGTCCTTGACCACGACGATCTCGCTCTTGGGCGTGTACGAATCGAGCTTGAACGGCCCGCTCGTCACGATGTTGCCGACGTCGGTCCACTTGGCACCGAACTTCTCGACGACGTCACGGCGCAGCGGCACGAACGTCTGCAGGGTCATGAGCTGGTCGAACCACGGCACGACGCGGTTGAGCTTGAACTCCACCGTGTGGTCGTCGGTGGCGACGACCCCGACGCTCGCGGGCTTGCCGTCGGTGAACTCACCGTCGCCCTTGTGTGCGGAGCACTTCTTGTCGAGCTCCTTGCCGCCGGAGTTGTACTCGCAGGCGCCGACGATGTCGAGCATGAACGAGGCGAAGTACGAGGCCGTCGCCGGATCGAGCGCGTGCTGCACGCCGAACACGAGGTCGTCGGCCACGATCGGCTTGCCATCGCTCCACTTCGCGTCGTCGCGGAGCTTCACGGTGTAGGTGAGGCCGTCGTCGCTGACCTCCGGCACGTCGGTGGCGAGGTACGGATCCAGGGCGGTGCCAGCCGCGTCGTAGCGGTAGAGGTTGGCAAACAGCGCGTTGTTGCGGTTCACCGTGTCGAGGTAGCTCGACTTGGGCGGATCGAACAGGCCCGCCTCGGTCTCGTCACCGATGTTCACCACCAGATCCTGGGCAGCAGCGAGCTTCTTGGTGCCGCTGTCGCCTCCGGAACTGCCACAACCAACGGCAATCAGACCAGCAACAGCGAGCATCGAGATGGATGTGACCATCCGACGAATCGACACGGACATCGAGCAAACCTCCACGTAGACAACCCCTCCGGAGCACCGCACCCAGACGCAGGCACGCAGCTCACACTGCCGCTGTCCTACCCCGAGCACCGGATGTTGAACGTTCGGAAACCGCATTTCCTGCACGTGGAGGTGCGAAATCGGCAGGATTTCCGGCGGGGCCGGGTTTTCCGTGGGGTCGCGGCAGCGCGACGGGGCGTCAGGTGAAGATCTTGGCGAGCGTCAGCGTGCTGACGAGGTAGAGCACTGCCACGATGACCGTCACGCGGTCGAGGTTGCGCTCCATGACGTGCTGGCCACCCGACTGCCCCACGCCGCCGCCGATCGAGCCGAGGCCCGAGTCGCGGCCCGAGTGAATGAGCACCAGGGTGACGAGGAGGATCGAGAAGATCACGTGGAGGAAGATGACGATGCCGTCGGCCATGGGGAGAGACTACCCGGCCGGGTCGGACTCCTCAACCGGCGGCCGCACAGTCGGCCGGCCCCAGCGTCGGTCAGCGCGTCCAGACGGTGCCGGCGCCGGCGCGTGCCCGCGCGAGCGCGGCTCGGGCGTCACGCCACAGCTCCGCGGTGATCGGAGCGGTGCTGCCATCGGGGCGGTGGGCCGCGAAGAGCACGTTCCGTGCGTCACGATCGGGCGTGTTGGTGACGATCGAACGCAGGTCGCCAGACGCGTCGAGCTGGAGCGAGACGGTGGGGAGGACCGTGGCGGTCACGGTGATGGTCGTGCCACCCTCGGCGGCCGGTGCCTTCGACGCGGCCGGTTCGGCGCCCGTGATGGTGGCGGCGATCGCTGCAGAGGAGCGGTAGCCGGCTGCACCCGGCTGGGTTGCATCCGCGACGGGCACGGTCGCCGGAACGCGCAGCGGCGCGGTCGCAGCCGCCCGGTCGTGTGCCGGCGTGTCGGCGTTCGCCCACGCGACACCAGCGAGTGTGCCGAAGACGAGCGCGAAGAGCGCGGCGATGGGGAGGATGCGTCGCATTACGATCAGTGAACCACGGGTTGGCCGGTTTCAGCAAGGCTTGCTGGAGGATTCCCCCGGACGCACGCGTTAGGCCAGACGCACGCGGAGCGTCACGATGCCGCCTGCCGGCACCTCGACGACGCACCGGCCACCGTCGAACGCGACCTCCTCGCCTGCGGTCTCGTCGAGTTGCGCCCTGTGCACGGAGCCGACGGACGCCGCGAAGCGAAGGCCGGCGGTCGCCCCCGCGCCCTGGGTGGGCGCCCACCACCGCGCGACGAGGTCACCGCTCCCGTCTGCTGCGAGCTTGAGCGTCGACAGGAACGCGCCGTCCTGCTCGACGACGAGCCCGAGCGCCGCGAGTGCGCCAGCTGCGTCGTCGGGGGAGCTGAGTGCGACGTCGTGGCGGCGCGCCCGTGCACCCGACTCGTTGATCCGCTCGTCGGTGAAGGCGTCGAGCACGAGCGGCGGCACGAGGAAGGCGCGCGCCGCGCCGAACGTCGCGGCCGAGCCGGCCCCGATGGCGAACTCGAGCCGTCGCAGGCCTTGGCACTGTGCTCCCGGTGTCGCCATCGCCGGGCCCGCGTGGAACGGCCGCGACTCGATGTCGTCGCGGCTCAACCAGCCCACCGAACGCACCAGGGTGAACTCCAGGCCCACGACATCCTCGATGCCCTCGATCGGCAGCGCGCGTGGTTCGTATTCGTGCAGGCCACGCCCCGCGAGGAGCGCGATGGGGTGTCCGGCGGCGTCGACCAGGCGCGCTGCGTTGAGTGCGTGGTCGAGGGTCGGAGGCGACTGGATCCAGTCGACTTCCGGAGCCGCGGGTTGCAGCGGACGGTCGACCACCGCGAAATGCCCCAGCGCCTCGACGTGGTGGGCGGGCTCCGGCGCCCCGTCGGCCGTGGGCATCGGCGTGATGCGTACGCGAAGGCGATGGTCGAGTGCTGCGTTGGTGAACTCGGTCGTGACCTCCACCAGCTCCGCGACGTCACTCACGCGCACGCGCGAGGTGATCTCGTGGCGGACGAGCTCGGCCGCTCGGCCCGATCGCGTGTCGTCGAGGGAGACGGGCAGGTCGAGCACGTGCACGACCTCGAGCTCGGCGACGGTGCCGCCCGCGAGCGTGCGGGTCGACCACCGGTCGAGGCGCGCGACGAGCGCTCCACTGCCGGTGCGGTCGCTGAAGTCGTATTCGTCGCCGCCGTCAGCCTCGTCGATGAAGTCGATCCGAACGGTGCCGTCGACCGTCGTCACCTCCAGAACGGGGGTGTCATCCCAGTGCACGACCTGTGCGCCGCTCGTGTCAGCGACGACAGCATCGTCATACACTGCGACGCCCGTGTGCGCCGACGACGCCATGACGCTCGTCAGGGGCGCGAGATGGCCGGGCGCGCCCGGGGTGAGCGCCGCGACGCTCCCATCGGGGAGCTCCACGATGCCACCGGCGCCCTCCGCGTCATGCACGACCGTCTCGGCACCGAGGTCGAGCGCATACCGGAGGTCCTCGATGAGCCCCATCGCGGTCGCCGTAGCGCGGAGGGTGCGTGCCGGCATCTCCTCGTGCACCAGGTCGACCGAGCATCCGCCGATCGAGTCGTGGGGGTGGTTCTCGAGCACGAGCCGCCACGCGTGGCGCAGGAACGGCTCCACGTCACGCGCGGGGCGCACCCCAGCTGCGACGGCTGCGGCGAGCAGCGGCTCGACGTGTCGCTCGAGCAGCACCTGCAGCGCGTCGTTCTGCTGCTTGAGCTCGATGCGGGCGGAGAAGATCGACGCGAGGATGGGTGCCAGCCGTGAACCCCGCAGCTCGCCGCGATGGCGCTCCAGCGCTCCGCCACTCGCGTGGATGGCGGCCTCGGCAGCGCGCACGCGCTCCACCGCCGCATCGAGACCCGTGATGCGCACGTCGGCCGTCGCACCGAACACCTCGTTGAGGTTGGCGACGATCGCCGGCAGGTTCGCGTGCACGGTGTCGTGGTCGGCTCCGGCGGCGAACAGCATCATGTCGGTGCGCGCATGCGGGAGCAGGTGCTGCGCCAGCTCGCGCGCGGCGTCGTAGGGCTCACGGCTGTCGACGGCGTTGCCGCGGCCGCCCTGCTCGTAACTCCAGTAACCCATCACGCGCGGCGCCACCTGCACGATGGCGAGCACGTCGGAGCCGTCGAGCGACTCCCACCGGAACTCACTGCCGGTACGCGGGAACTCGTCGCCGTTGCCGCGCGAGAAGATCACGTTGTCGATGCCGAATCCCCGGAGGATGGCGGGGAGCTGGGCGATGTGCCCGAACGGGTCCGGCAGGTAGCCGACCGCGAGCGGAGTGCCGAACCTCGACGCGACGCGGCGCCCCTCGAGCAGGTTGCGCACGAGGGATTCGGCCGAGACGAGGAAGAGGTCGGGCAGCACGTGCCACGGACCCACCTCGAGGCGGCCCTCCCCCACGAGGCGTCGGATGCGCCCCTCCTCCTCGGGCCGGAGCTCGAGGTAGTCGTCGAGCACGATCGTCTGGCCGTCGAGCACGTAGGTCGGGAAGGTGGGATCGGCGTCGAGGGTGTCGAGCACGCGATCGACCATGCCGACCAGCTGCATGCGGAACCGCTCGAAGGTGCGATACCACTCGCGATCCCAGTGGGTGTGCGCGTAGACGTGGATGCCCCATCGATCGGCTCCCGGCACCGGCGGCGCGGGGAGCGCGACGGGGTGCAGGACGGGAACGGCGTCGACGGGAAGGGTGCTGGTCATGGACCGATGCTATCGAGCGATGCGCTCGACGTCACGGACGTGGCATTCGTTTTCGAATGGATGAGGTTAAGAGCAGATATGCGACAAATCGGTGCGCTCGGCGTACCATTGCGTCCGCAGCGAACGCCTCCCCCGGTTCCGTCGCTGCCCACGCCGCTCCCCGCGGCGCGCAACTCCCCAGTGAAAGCTCCACCGTCATGCAGATTTCAGCCACGACCCAGGCCACGCTGAGCACGCTCGCGCCGGCCACCCAGCTGCTTCCGCCCACCACCACGCCCGCAGTGCCGACGCGCTGGGCCCGCTGGTGGAAAGCTCCCATCGCCGCGGTCGACTACGCCGCCGGCAGCCGCATCGCACCCTGGCGCGAGGCATGGATCCCCACCGAGCGCACCATCAGCGGCGGACGCGCGCCCGCGATGGTCTTCGGCGGCACGAGCGCCGACACCGCCATCGAAGCGGCGCACGTCCTGGCGCGCGGCACGGTGCAGGTTCGCGTGAGCGATGCATCGGGGCGCATGCGTGACGTGCGGTTGAATCCCGCGATGGCCGTGCTGCACGACGCGAAGTCGGGCGCCTACTGGATCACCCCGCTCACGTCGAGCGCCCGGTCGGGGTCGGAGTGGGTCGAGCTGCCCCATTCGATCGACGGCGCCGCGTTCGAGGGTGCCCATCCGTGGCTGCAGGCACCGCGGGTCGCGGGCGCCTCCCGGGACCTCGTCGCGGTCGTCGGGCGAGATCTCGTCGTCACGCCCAGTCGCTGGACCGACGCGCCCGACGACTCCCGGAGTCGTTCAACCGAGGGCTGAACTTCCACCACCGTCGTCGAGAGGCGCCGGGGCGGCCAGCACCGCCGCCAGCTGGGTTCGGTCGGTGACCCCGAGCTTCGCGTAGACGTTGCGGAGGTGGTACCTGATCGCATGGACGGTCACGAACAGTCGCTCCGCCGCCTCGCGGTTGGTCAGGCCCGTCGCCGTGATGCGCGCCACGCGTAGCTCCGTCGCAGTCAGGGCGTCGAGGCCGCGCTCGACCGCACGACGCGGGCGACCACCCAGCACCACGAACTCCTCGCGCGCCCGCTGCGCGAGCGGCTGCGCTCCGAGCGACTCGGCGAGCTGCAGTGCGCGCACCACCTGCTCGCGTGCGGCCGTGCGCTTGCCCAGGGCGCGGAGCGTCGACCCGAGATCAAGCAGCGCGCGCACGAGGTCGAGCTCACGACCGCTCGCGGCACTCCCCGCCACGGCGGCTTCGAGGTCAGGGAGGCCCTCGCGGCCGAGGAGGCGTCCAC
>JAOPYW010000296.1 GCA_025964405.1 Thermoleophilia bacterium
CGGACTGCCCGGGCGGCGAGGAAGCGGTGTACCCGCCTCCCGGAGTTGCCCCCATGCCTGCCATCCCGCGCTTCACCGCACCCTATGTTCCGAGCCTCAACGCGCTGACCGCTGCCGCGCGCACGACGGTGGAGCCCGACGACGGCCAGCGCCAGGGCGGCGCCACGGGTGTCGCTCCGGCTCGTGCTGCGACCCCGGCTCCGGCGCCCGCCGTCAGCTTCGCGCGCGTCGAACCCGACGACGAGACGCGCACGAACGGCGCTGCGGGCCTGCTGGGCGCCGTGCGCTCGATGGTCGAGCCCGACGACGAGACCCGCACCCAGGGCGCCGGCGGCGCCTGAACCACGCCCGGCCACGGCGTGGCCGCTTCCGGCCGAACTCCCTGCACTCGTGGATCAGGGACGGCCCCGGTTCTCGACACCCAGATGCATGCCCTGCGCCATGACCAGCGCCGGGCTTCTCTGGGAGGAGAGCACCATGACCGTCACCTCGATGACTCCGACGTCTTCGCTTGCCGCGCTGGGTACGAACCAGCTGCAGCAGCAGGCGAATCCGTACGCCGCCCTCGGCGCAGTGCCCGTCAACGGCGGGCTCGGTGCCGCGACGCTCGGCGCCGCCAACGTCACGGCCGCGAAGCCCTCGATCGGCCAGCGCCTCGTGAATGCCATGAAGGCTGCCATCGGTGAGCTGCGCGGCACGCCCGTCGCGGCACCCGTGCAGTCGCTGCCTGCTGGCCAGGCGATCGTCGCCTCGCCGCAGCCCGCCGCGCCCACCGGCCTGGCGGGTCCTGCCGGGCAGACGCCGCTCGGCGCCGTGTCGGGGGCCCTGCCGGCCGGCACCCAGACCCTCGCCTCGACGGCGCAGGGCAACGGCACGGTGACCCCGATCGCCGCTCGCAAGAAGCTCAAGGCGTCGTCGCTCACCGCGAAGGAGAAGGCGACCGTGAAGGCACGCGTCGCTGCCGCGGAGAAGAAGGAAGCCGCCGCCGCGAAGGCCGCCGCAGCCGCCACCGGAACCGCAGCCATCGGCGCGGTGCCCGGCGTGGGCGGTGTGCCCGGCGTGGGCGCCATGACCGGCGCCGCCGGAGCGCTGCCTGCGAACGCCACGCAGCTCCCCAATGCCACCGTGTACTCGTACGACCAGAACGGCAACCCCGCCGTCGCCGGCCTTGCGGGGCTGCCCCAGGCGACGCAGCAACAGCTCGGCATCCTCGGTCAGTTCGGGCAGCAGGTCGACGGGCTCACGGGCCAGGCGACACCGCAGACCAACCAGACGAACCAGACCTCGATCCCGACCGGGGCCGGCGTCGGCGGCATCGGCGGCCTCGGGCTCGGTCTGGGCACCTCAGTACCCACGCTCGGGCAGGCGATCTACAACCCGGCCGTGACGCCGGAGAGCGTGGCCGCCGAGAAGGCCGCCGCCGACAAGGCAGCGGCTGCGAAGGCTGCGGGCACCGCCGGTGCGACCGGCGCGTCCGGCACGACCCAGGCGGTCGTCAACAAGAACTCGAACGACCAGTCGGCGCTCAACCAGAACCCGGGCTACGGCTACGGCACGGGCTACGGCGTCACCGGGGCGCAGCTGCCGTACGGCTCCAGCATGAACGGATACGCACCCGGCCAGCAGGGTGGCATCGGTGGGTTCTTCAGCAGACTGTTCGGCTGAGTGACTTTCTCCAGTGCGCCGAATCGACGTCACAGCGTCGGTTCGGCGCTTGGTCGTTTCGGGGGTGTACGGCGTCCCGCCGAGGGCGGTAGAATACCGCGTTGGCTACCATCCCGGACACTCAGCTTCTCGACGCCGCCTTCCTGCCCCCTGCACCTGGGCTCGAACCCGCGATCGTACTCTTCGCCCAACGCGAGATGACTCCCGGCCAGTGGCGCCGTGCGGAGGAATCGCTCGGCGTGCCCGACTCGGCCCGTCGCCTGACGCTGCCGCTCGGCCGTCCGGAGGATCCGCACATCATGCAGACACGTGCGCTCGCGGTGTCGGAGGCGATCCCCTTCCTCATCGAGCTCGCACAGGTCAACACGCGACCGAGCGTCAAGGCGTGGGTCATCGCAGCGCACATCGCGCGACGATTGCACGAAGGGGCGATGCTCCCGCGCGGCAGCGAGAAGACCGACGAGATCCTCGGACGCATCGCCGGCGGCATGCCGCCCTCCAGCCATGCGGTGTTGGTGGAGCTGGCGCCCGATGGCGACGATCCGCTGGCCATGATGGGCCCGGCGGCCGACGGTCCCAGCTGGGGCTCGATCTCGGCGGAGGAGGCGCTCGGCCAGTTCCTCGACATCGCGCAGCACGCCTTCGCCCTCGGCTCGGCCAACCAGCGCGCCCCCACCAAGCGCGGCCAGTCGCGCGCGATGGCGGGCCTCGGCCTGCGCCTCGAGCTGCCGCGTGGTCGCGACGGCGCGTGGCTCGTGCGCGTGCTGCAGTCGAACGACGACGTCGAGACCGCGAAGGTGCGCGCCGCGATGGGCGAGGCGGCCGCGATGTGGAAGCCGCTCGGCCGCGAGCTGACGCTCGCGTTCGGCCAGCCCTTCGAGGTCACGGTCGATGAGGCGAGCGCGCTCATCATGGCAGCGCCCGACCTGCTGTCCTCCGGCTGCCTCGTCGAGCTCCCCGAAGAATTGACGCTCGGCCTCGAGCGCCAGGTGAACGCCCGCATCCGCTTCCGCGACAGTGAGGCCGCACCGGCCAAGGCATCGCGAGGAGCCGGTCGTGGCACGGGCTCGGCGACGCCGCGCTTCCGGCTCGAGGACCTCGTCGCGTACGACATCGAGGTCGCCCTCGGTGACCAGGACGTCGACGCCGACGAGCTGCGCAAGATCGCGCGCCAGGCCGGCGCGCTCGTGAAGATGGGTGGCGAGTGGGTCGCGCTCGACACCTCGTCACGCGAACAGCTGGAGCGACTCGCGCGCGCCGTCGAGGCGCGTGACGCGCACATGGCGAACGGCGCCGCGCTGGCCGCTGCGCTCGGCGGCGAAGCCGTGCTCCCCGGTGGCATCAAGGCCGAGGTGGCGCGCGTCGACGAGGCCGCGCTCGGACGCGCGATCGAGTTCCTCAAGGACCCGGGCACGTTCCCCGAGATCGAGATCCCGCCGGGCTTCCTCGGCGAGCTGCGGCCCTACCAGCAGAAGGGCCTCAACTGGCTCTCCGGCATGTCGTCGCTCCCGCTCGGAGCGGTGCTCGCGGATGACATGGGCCTCGGCAAGACCGTGCAGGTCATCGCCCTGCTGCAGCACGTGCGGCGCGAACGCGCGGAGGCGGGCGAGGAGACCGGCCGCGTGCTCGTCACCTGCCCGACGTCGCTGATCGGCAACTGGCAGCGTGAGCTCGAACGGTTCGCGCCGGAGCTCAAGGTGCACGTGCACCACGGCCCGATGCGCGAGGCGCGGGCCTCGCAGCTCGACGGCCATGACGTGATCGTCACGAGTTACGGGCTGGTCGCACGCGATCGCGACATGCTCGCCGACATCCCATGGACCGCGCTCATCTTCGACGAGGCGCAGGCCGTCAAGAACCCCGACACGGAGCAGGCGCGCGCGGCACGTGCGCTGCGTGCTCCGGTGCGCGTGGCCCTGACCGGTACGCCGATGGAGAACCGGCTGCTCGAGCTGTGGTCGATCCTCGACCTGGTGAACCCCGGGCTGCTCGGCACGGCGGCGGCGTTCACGAAGCGCTTCGCAGCGCCGATCGAGCGCACCGGCGACGAGGAGGCGGCCGCCACGCTGCGCAGCCTCACGCGACCGTTCATGCTGCGCCGCGTGAAGCACGACCCGGAGATCGTGCCCGACCTGCCCGAGAAGCAGGAGCGCACGGTGGCGTGCACGCTCACGCCGGAGCAGGCGGCGCTCTACCAGGCCACGGCAGACGCGGCGATGGCGCAGGTGCGCCAGCGCGACGGCATCGGTCGCCGAGGCGCGGTGCTCGCGCTGCTCACGCGGCTCAAGCAGATCTGCAACCACCCGATGCAGGCGCTCGGCCAGAAGGCGACCGACGTCGACGCCAACGACGAGCCCTACGTGATCGCGGGCCGCTCCGGCAAGCTCGACCGGCTCGAGTCGATGCTCACGGAGATCGTCGCCGAGGGTGACCGTGCGCTCGTGTTCACGCAGTACGCCCAGATGGGGCACCTGCTCGCGGCCTACCTGCCCGACATGCTCGGCTGTGAGGTGCTCTACCTGCACGGCGGCGTGCCGCGCCTCAAGCGTGAGGAGCTCGTGGCGCGCTTCCAGTCAGATGGCGACGAGCCCATGGTCTTCGTGCTCTCGCTCAAGGCGGGTGGCCTCGGCCTCAACCTGATGAACGCGGCGCACGTGTTCCACTTCGACCGCTGGTGGAATCCCGCGGTCGAGGACCAGGCGACCGACCGAACGCACCGCATCGGCCAGACCCAGCAGATTCAGGTGCACAAACTCGTCTGCGCCGGCACGCTCGAGGAGCGCATCGCGCAGATCATCGACGAGAAGCGGGCACTCGCGGGCCGCATCATCGAGACCAGCGGAGCGGCGGGCGAGGGCTGGATCACCGAACTCGACGACGACGCCCTCGCGGCGCTCGTGTCGCTCAGTGCCGACGTGGTCACGCCGGAGGAGACCGACCAGCCGACCGAGGCCGAGGTCGCTGCGATCGTCGAAGGCGTTGGCAGCGAATAAGCGGGGTACGGTCAGGGCGTGCCGCGTCGCGCCTGCATCCCGCTGATCTTCCTCGTCCTCGTGGCCTGCATGGCCGCCGGCTGCGCCGCGCGCCAGTCGCGCGACCAGTACCAGGATCGCCTCACGCAGGCCGTCGAGGTGCGCACCACGGTGTCTGACGCGCTGGCCGCGCACCAGCTCGCCGACCAGGCCGCCTACGAGCAGGCGAGCCAGCGCGTGACCCGCGCGATCGACGACCTCGACGCCGATCCGCCGCCGAGCGACCTCGCCGATGCACATTCGAGCATGCTCGACGGACTCGACGGACTGCAGGCCCTGCTCGGGCGTTTGGGACGCTGTGAAGCCCTTTCCAAGGCCTCCGACCAAGATGCTCGTGCCTGCCGGCAGTCGATTTCACAGGATGTCTACGACGAGATCCGGAACGATTTCACCGAGGCAGACACGATATACAGGCAGGAAGGCCTCTCACTGCCCGGGCTCGGCGATGAGGGGGGCGATACCGGCACCGTCGACCGCGGTGACGTGCTCGATGAGCCGGCAGGATCTACCGAGGGATGACCATGCGCGCGACACCTTTGCACCTTGTACGAACCGCCCTGCTGGCCGTGGCCGCGGCGTTGCTCCTCGCCGGCTGCGGCTCGGGCGACCCGGGTGCGCTCGGGCCCAACAGCGTCGACGGTGGCCTGTCGGCCGAGGGCCAGAAGCAGGAGTACGTCGACGGCGTCTCGCGCGCCCTCACCCAGCTCGGCACCGCGCAGGGTGACTCCTTCGGCAAGGCCGTCGAGAACGGGCAGAAGAAGCAGCTGCAGACCGCGGCGCTCGCGTGGCGCCAGGGTGGCCAGCAGCTCAAGGAGCTGAACCCGCCGAAGGATGCCGCTGCGGCCCATGCCAAGCTCGTGAAGGCGGTCGACGGGCTCGCCGTCTGGAACAACCGCCTCGTGGCGGCCGCGCCCAACAAGGCCCGCACGCGGGCCCTCGCCAAGCAGGCGGGCGCCAGCGCTCCGTCACAGCAGCTCGAGGCGGCCGTCTGCGAACTCGTCGACGCGGGCTACGAGATCGTCGACTCCGGTGCCTGCACGCCGCTCTCCGACGCGGGTGCCCCGGTCGAGTAGGTCAGTCGACCTCGACCTCGAGCTGCATCGCCAGCGGATCGAGCTCGCGGATGCGGATCTCCTTCTGCAGCCGCACGGCGTCACCCTTCTCGAACATGCCGGCACCGAGCACCCGCTGGTTCGCGAGTGCGGCTCCGAGTGCGAGCGTGAAGCGCTCCTGCACCGGTCGATCGTTGAAGTGCGCATGCAGCGCGCCCGCCACGAAGCAGTCGACGTAGCCGAGCCGCGACACCGCTTCACACGGCTCGAACTCCGCCGCGAACCAGTGCACGACCTTGCCCGTCTTGAGCCGGGCGATGCAGCCGCTCTCGTGGAGCACGGCGATGCTCTGGCCACCGACGCGTGACATCTCGTCGATCGCGACCACGAAATCCTCGTCACTCGCGAACTCGTTGCCCGCGAAATCCTCCGCCTCGCGCTGGTCGACGACCGTCAGCGACGGCTCGGCCTGGAGCGCCAGGCGCAGCACCTCGGGATCATCGGGTTGGGTCAGCACCGTGAACTGCTTGAGCGGCTGCAGGCCCCGCAGCATGCGCTGGTAGATGTCGACGCCCACGTCACGCGGCAGCGAGCCGGCCAGCACGATGCAGCGGCTCGCGCGGGCGAGGTAACGCAGCTTCTCGAGCAGCAGCTCGATCTCGCTCGCCGCAACCCGCGGGCCGTACTCGTTGATCTCGGTGTGCACGCCGGTCACGGGGTCGATCACCGCCGTGGAGGTGCGGCTCGGCTCGGCGATACGCACGAAGTCGTTGAGGATGCCCTCGTCGGTGAGGCGTTCGACCAGGTTCGAGCCCGTGAGCCCGCCGGCGAGCCCCGTCGCGATCACGGGCGAACCGAGCTGGCGCAGCGAGCGGGCGATGTTGATGCCGTGCCCGCCGGGCAGCGTGACGCCGCTCGACGCGCGGTGCTGACGCCCGACCATGAAGTTCGGCACGACGAGCGCGCGATCCATCGCCGTGTTGAGCGTGACTGTCGTGATCATCCCTTGCCTCCCGTCACGCGCCGGTACCCGCGCTCCACCTCGTCGACCCCCAGGCGCCACGCGTCGTCGGCCTGGTTGATCCTCGATCGTACGTGGTCGCGCCAGCCTTCGAGTGGCACGGTGGTGGCGCTGCACAGCTTCGCCGAACGAGCATCGGCATCCCCGACCTGCAGCCGGAGTTCACCGATCTCATCACCAGCCGAAATCGGCGGCTTGACCGCACCCGGCAGCACCACCTCGCGCTTGAGCCGCTGCCCGACCCGTACGCTGTCCGTCAGGTCGTCGCACACGAACACGCCGACGCGGCGGCTCGAGTTGAGCACCGGCACCGACGCGACCTGCTCCCCGCCCTCGGCGACCATCGCCTCGACCCGGAACGGACGGATCCAGTCGAGCAGCGCCGCGTTGTCAGACGCACGGGTGGCCTCGGTGGAGCTGTTCGCCGTCACCACGAACCACGAGCCGTCGGTCTCCGCGTCGACCACGTGCGAGACGAGCATGTAGCCCGCCTGGTCGGTGAAGCCCGTCTTGACCCCGTCGGTGCCCGCGTAGGTGCCGATGAGTGGGTTGCGGTTGGCCAGCACGATCGGCTCGCCACCCGTCGGGCGCGTGAGCGTGAGCTTCGCGGTCGCCATGGCCGACTTCGCAAGCGGATCGGCGTAGACGTCGCGGGCGATCGTGACGAGGTCGAGCGGCGACGACGTGCTCTCGACGCCGCCGACGTCGAGCCCGGTCGGTGACGTGAAGGTGGTGTCGGCCAGTTCGAGTTCCTTCGCCCGGGCATTCATCTCCGCCACGAAGACGTCGATGTCCCCCTTGCCGACGTGCGCCGCGAGCGCCAGCGCCGCGTCGTTGGCCGAGTAGACGAGCATCGCGCGGATGAGGTCCTCGGCCTCCCACGTCTCACCGGCGCGCAGGCCCATGATCGCGGCGTCGGCCGGCAGGTCGTTGACCGCGGCGGGCACCTTGACCTTGTCGGTGGGGCTGACCACGTCGAGCACGACCAGCGCGGTCATCAGCTTGGCGAGGCTGGCAATCGGACGCGGGGTCGACGGATCGAGCGCGGCGACCGTCTCGTCGGTCACGGCATCCTGCACGAGCCACGCCTTCGCGGTCACCTTCGGCGGCGGAGCCAGCTCACGGATGTCGGAGCCCACTCGCTCGTCGGTCGCCGACGGCGCCGCGGCAGGTTCGACCGTGACGTCGGGGGAGCTGTCGCTGGGCGCGGAGTTCGCTCCGAGCGCGACGCCGGTGGCCGCGCACGCGAACGCGACCAGCAGCAGCAGGGCTGCCCGTGTGAGGAGTCGCACCACGGGGTTACTGGCCGGCAGCGGCGTCGTCGGCGGTGGCGGCGTTCGCGTCGTCGGTCGCGCCCGCAGCCGCCTTCGCGGTCGGGTCGGCGGCGGCGGTGCCGTTCTTGGTCGGATCGGTCTTGGGAGTCGTCTTCGCGCCCTTGGTGTCGACCGCAGCGGTGTCGTCGGCGAGCGGGTCAGGATTGGCCCCGGCCTCCGCGAGGTCCTGCCCTTCGCAGTCGACGGCGGAGACGTTGAGGCGCTGGCCCGGCTGGAGCGTCTGTGCGTCGATGAGCGGGTTGCAGGCCTGCAGCTCAGCGACGCTCAGGCCGTACTTCGCGGCGATCGAGCCCATCGACTGACCGGCGACGACCTTCGCCTTGGTGCCGCTCTTGAAGGCGTTGGCTGGCTTGCCGGTGTCGGCTGCCTTGTCGGCCTTCTTGGAACACGAGTCCTTCGCGATGCACGAATCCTGCACCGAGGAGAAGAGGAGGATGAAGAGCACGAGCGCACCGACGGGTGCGAGCACGGTCCAGACGGAATACCGGCGACCGCGTCGCGGGTTCGGCGTGGCTCGTTCGTCGTCTGCGGAATAGTGCTCCATCTGGTCGAGACTACCCGGTTTGGCGGCTGCTCGCGAGCACCCACGCGCCCGCGAGGATGCGGGCCCGGGAGCGACGCGTGGGCCCGTGCGGCCCTAACGGGCCCATTCGCCCCCGCGCGAGCCGCGAGCTGCGTGCGGCACCGGTAGGATTTCGCGGTCGAAGCAGGGGTTCGTTCCATGCGTCTCGGTTCCGCGACAGCGCCACACACCACGAAGCGTCGACGCCCCTCGGGCGGCGGTGGCGTGGCGAAGGCGCAGGCGGCATCCGCGGCTCGCGGACGTGCCCACGCGGCGCCCGCAGGCCCACCCACGATCGACCACCTGCCGCTCCCCGACGTCGGGCCGGTGAGCCGCGCCACCGGAAGCTTTCCGGTCGACGAGGCGCGCGCGCGCCGCGACGCCAACGCCGCGCTCGCCAAGATCGACTTCTCCAAGCGCGACATCATGCTCTGGGTGCCGGCGACCGACGGCCACGCGATCGATCCGTACTTCCAGCGCGCGCACGACTTCGCGACCACCCGGGCTGGCGACGTGTCGCTCTCGGTGGTCGACTACGTGTCGACGTGGGAGCTGCGCCAGAGCTGCCCGACCGGCATCGCGACGCTCAAGCTGGTGCTCGCCGGCATCCGCGAACGGCTCGGCGCCGACCTCAGGCACCACGACATCACGCTCGGGGGCATGAGCCAGGGCGCGTGGATCATCGGGGAGGTCATGGCCGACCCCAAGTACGCCGACTTCGTGAAGCGCGCCGCGCTCATGGGCCACCCGTGGCTCGCCGCGCACCAGTACAACTCGGGGCAGGACCGCCGTGTGCGCGTCGTCAACAACCCCGACGACCAGGTGACCCTGCCGGTTGCCGGCAGCGCGGCGGACGGCCTCGATTCGATGGCCGCCGTGCACATGGGCCGCACCCAGTCGAGCCTCGCCCTGCTCGCGCGCACGATCGCGAAGAATCCGCACCACGGCTGGCTCCTCGCCAAGAGCTACACCTACGGCTGGCCCGTGTTCAAGGGCCTGTGGCAGGACCAGCACAACTACGACAACGACATGGTGCGCGGCTACGTCTACCTCGAGACGGGCGCCTACGTGCCCTCGCAGAAGCAGTTCTTCGGGAGCCTCGACAAGTAGCGGCGGGAGCGGCGACTTTCGGGAGCCGCTCGGGGCGGCACGTACATCGAGTGGCAGGAGCGCGCCAGATATGGCGCGTTCGTGCCACTCGATGTACTTGACCGGAATCTCGGGCGCTAGCTCTATTGCCCACACAGGTTAGTGACACCGCGGTAGCGGTGGCGTGATGCAGGGGATCGGCCGCGGAGCGGTCGGTCCCCTGCATCACGATGAAGGTCCCCGCTGATTGAGTTGGAGGTGCTT
>JAOPYW010000331.1 GCA_025964405.1 Thermoleophilia bacterium
GCTGCTGCTCGTGGCGCGACCGGTCCTCGCGCTCCTGCTGGTCGTCCTGGTGTTCACGACGCTTCACCGCGTGCACGTGTTCGGTGCGCGCGATGATGATGCCATCGCCCTGGCCTGACAACGGAAGGATGGGGTCGATCGGCGACATCGGTCAGGTTCCCCCAGCTCAGGCGGCCCGGTACTGTTCGTCGACCGGAGCCGGTGTGCCGGCGATCGACGAGACGGCGGCATACTGCTCAGGGGTGTTGGGAGCGAGTCCCGGCACGAGACCGCCCTCGCGGTCCTGGTCCTCCTCGAGGATGCCCTGCGCCCGCAGCCGCTCGCGGTAGTAGGCCTCGATGCGACGTGCGCGCTCGCGCTCGCGGACCTCGAGGTCGACGCGCGCCTGCTTCACCTCGATGTCGTACAGCTCCCCGAAGATGAAGAGACCGACGGCCCACGCGAAGAAGTGGAACACCAGGGCTGCGGCGATGCCACGGATGGTGGCACCCTCCCAGCCGATGCCCGACCCGTAGGTCACGAGCCAGACGAGCATGAAGGCACCCATCGAGGCCATGGTGCGCACCATCTGCAGGCGTCCGAGCCACCGCTCGAACGACGGCGGGGTGAACTCGGTCTCCCCCTCGCGGTCGATGATGCGGCGCACGTGGTCGGGCAGCTGGTAGTGCGGATCGCTCAGGCTCATCGCGAGATCACCTTCTTGCGACCGGCGAGTTCACGCTGGCGGAAGAAGAGGAAGCGGATGATGCGCTCGCGATCGGTGATCGCCATGCGCTCGAAGCGGCATGCGACGATCGTCTGCTCGGGTCGCTCGGGATCGGGGTGCGCGTGCACGACCTTCGCGCGGCTGGTGATGTCACCACCGTGCTCGGGCAGGTAGAACGTCACCACGATGCGATCTCCGTCGCGCAGCTCGTCGGAGGTGCGGAAGTTGACGCCGCCACCGGAGATGTTGCGCGTGACCGCCTTGATGCGTTCGCCGGTGATGCGCGGCGCGGTGGCGTCGCCGCCCTCGCTCTCCCCCACGTGCTGCTCGACACGGGCGTGCAGCAGCAGCGAGACGTCGACGCGTACGTGGTTGCGACGCTGGGCGCGGTGCACGTCGTCGGTGCGGGCGAGCTCCAGCATCGTGGTGCCGTCCTGCTCGTAGATCGTGCGAACGACGGTGCGCAGGCACCAGTAGCCACCGGCCTGCGTGTACCAGAGGCGCAGCGCGCTGCCTTCGCGCAGGTCGACGACCTCGCCCTCGAACTCGGGTGCGCTGATGCGCAGCGTGTCGGCGGTCTCCTCCACCAGGCGGCTGAAGTACTCCGCCGAGCCACCACGGTCGCCGAGGGCGACTTCGAGGCGCTGGTTGAGGCGCGGGAGCGGTGTTGCTGTGGATGCGGTCACGGTGCTGGTATCTCCCGGATTCACGATGCCACGAACGGCGACGTGGCGGACAGGATGCGGTTCGACACGTCGCGCGAGCTGGCCGCGCGGATGTCGTCGGAAACGTTGGGTCCTTCGGACAGGAACGTCATCGGCAGGCCGAGCCGGAAACCAAAGTTGAGGAGCTGACCGATGTAACTGCTCTCGGCCATGCGGCTGACCACGAGGCGGTTCGCGCCGAGCGGCTGGAAGGCGTCGACGACGGCCGCGGCCTCCCGGGAGGACGTCGCGAGGGGCATCACGACGTGCACGTCGTCGGCACCGAGCGCGTGCAGGCAACCCTGCACGTGGCTGGCGACGATGGCGTCACGATGGGCGGCTCCGGGCGTGTCGACGATCACCACGTCGTGCGCCGCGAACGCGGTCGACGCCATGGTCGCCTGCTCCACGCTCATGATGTAGCGCACCTCGGCACCGAGGTTGACGAACCGCGGGTCCTGGATGATCGGAACCGACGGGTCATTCGGCACCACGATCGCGACGGCGACCCGCATGCCGGCCTGCTGGTAGGCGGCGACGAGCTGTGCGGCGACGGTCGACTTGCCCGAGCTCGAGGCGCCGACGAGCGCGAGCGTGTGGGCGCGCGACGACGAGGTGCGGGAGAAACCGGTACGCGTGGGGATCGTCTCCTCCACCACGTCGCGGATCATCGTGTCGAGGTCGTCGTTCGGTGCGAACGGGGCACGGTGGTTGAGCGCGAGGTCGGCGATCGCGGCAGCGACGTCGGAATCGACGCCACTCGCCTCGAGGCGCACGATCGCGTCGGAGGCTTCGGGCGAGACGGTCGACGTACGCGGGTCGTGCGCGGCCTTCGATGCGTCGACGGCCCCGCGCAGGGCGGCAAGGGCGCGGAGGTCGACCATGTCGATGGCGGCACCGATCGCGTCGGAGATGCGGTCGTTGGGGGTCGAGCCCGGCGCGAAGCCGAGGTCGCCGCGTACGGCCTCCTCCATGCCGGGGTGCACGAACCGGGTGTTCGCGGGCGCGGCGTGCGTGAGCGCGTTCGGTCCCTGCGGCAGCGGCGCATCGAGCACCGAGGCTGCGAAGGTCTGCGCGCGATCCTGCACGGGCGTGGCACGCGGCATCGGCGTCGGCATGGCGTAGGTGCCGGCCTGGGCCGCGACCGCCTGTGACGTCACGGGATCCGGATCGACCCGCTGCGTGGCGGCGGCGACGTGCTGGTGGGCACGCGCGGCGAGCGACTGTGCCTGGGCCATCGGGTCGGCGACCGGAGCCACTTGCGGGGCGCGCGGCGCCTGCTGCTCGACGACGGGCACGTCGAGTTCGGTGAAGCCCGCGGCAGCCGCATGCTCGAGCACGCGGCCGTACTCGCTGGCGAGTTCGGCGTCCTGGGCGGGATCCCACTCGTCGGTGACGTCGAGCGACGACGCCGTGGCCTCGGCACCGGCCATCGCCGAGCGGAAGCGTGCGGCCAGGGCAGCCTCGGCCGGATCCTGCTCCGCGGCGTGGCCTCCGCGCGAGTCGCGCTCCCCCGCAGAGGAGCCGTTCATGAGCGAATCCTCGAGCTCGATGAGCTGCTGGTCGTCGGGCATGCGATCGGCCGCGGTGACCTCGAGCACCTTGGTGCCGAAGAACCCGCCGATGCCGCCGGTGACCTTCTGGCGCTGCCCGAGCACGACGGCACCCGCACCGAGCGTCTCGCGGATCTCGGGGAGCAGGTCTTCGAGCGTGCGTCCCTGGAAGGTCTTGATCCTCATGCACTCACCATCCCGGCATCTGCCGTTGCCGCGCTACCGCCGTCGAGCGATACGCGAGCGACCATCTGGATATCAACGTCACGCTGGATCTCGTTGTAGGAGACCACCGTGAGCCTGGGCAGCACCGGTTCGCTGACCTGCTTGAGGTGACGACGCACCTTCGCGGAGCACAGCACGACCGGGGTTATGCCTGCTTCCTGTACCCGTAGATATTCTCCCTGTAACGCGGTGAGCACGGCGTTGACGGTGCCCGGATCGAGGTTCAGGTACGACCCGTCGGCGGTCTGCACGACGGCATCGCCGAGCAGCGCCTCGAGGGGTCCGTCGAGGGTGATCGCGTTGAGCACGCCCCCGGGCCCGAGGTGCGGGCGCAGGATGCTGCGGGAGAGCGCCTGGCGGCAGTAGTCGGCGAGCAGGCCGATGTCCTTCGTCACCCGCCCCTTGTCGGCGAGCGTCTCGACGATCGTCGCGAGGTCGCGGATCGAGACGCCTTCGATGAGCAGCGACTGGAGCACG
>JAOPYW010000332.1 GCA_025964405.1 Thermoleophilia bacterium
GGGAATGTGTAGTTCGATGCTTCCCACGTCGTCACGTTGCGCCACCCGGGCGGTTCCACCGTGCGCCTGGGCGATCGCACGTACGATGGAGAGGCCAAGTCCCGCGCCGTGGGATGTTCGGGACGCCTCCTCGCGGGTGAAGCGATCGAACGCATGGTCTGCGAGCGACGCCGGAATCCCGGGACCTTCGTCGCGCACCTCCAACACCAACTCGAGCTCCGGGGAATGGAGCGTTGCGTGGACCGTGACCGCTCCCGTGCCATGGCGAAACGCGTTGTCGATGAGGTTGCCCAGCGCCTGTGCGGTGCGGATCGGGTCGACGTCGATCCAGGCGTCGGGGGCGTCGAAGCTGATGCTGCGCCCCTCCCGCTCAGCGCGGCGCGCATAGCGAGCGGCGAGGTCGTCGAAGAGGGTACGGAGATCGACCGCCCTGCGCACCACCGGAAGCGTGTCCTGGTCGGACTGCGCGAGGAGGAGCAGCGATTCCGCGAGCTGGATGAGCCGGTCGACCTCCACTTCGCTCGACTGCAGCGTCGTCCGCAGGTAGTCCACGTGGTTCGCGACCGAGCCCTCGGTCGTCTGGGACGCTGCAAGCGCCACCTCGATCTCCGTCTTGAGCAGCGCGAGCGGAGTGCGTAGTTCATGGCTCGCGTCGGCCGTGAGCTGCCGTTCGCGTTGGAGGCCCTCGTCGAGGCGAGCGAGCATCTCGTTGAGGGTGACCGCCAGGCGGCTCAACTCGTCGTCGGAGTTCGGCACTTCGAGGCGACGTTGCGTGTGGGTTGGTGTGATCGTACTCGCCTGCCTGCGCATGCGTTCGACTGGGCGAAGTGACATCGCGACTGCGACATAGCCGACGAACGCAGCGCAGACGGCACCGATCAGGCCGCCAGCGAGCAGGATTCCACCCAGCGATTCCAGGGTGTCGCGTCGTGCGGCGAGCGACGCGCCGGCGACGACGACGACGGGCGTGCCGTCGGCGAGCTGCGTCCGCGTGAACAGGAGGCGCACGGGAGGCTCGCCGTGCTCGACCTGGAGGCGAGCAGCGCGTGGCTTCGTCGTCGCCTGCCGGATGAACCGGCGAGGCAGCCCATGTTCGAGGTTGTCGTCGCCATGGTCTGAGATCACCGCGCCGTCGAGGTCGACGATCTGCACGAACGTGTCTTCTCGATCGCCGAAATCGAGTGATTCGACAGCGTCTCCATCGGCAGTGTTCGCGGCCACGGCCCTGGAGTCAGCCAGTCGCGTCTCCAAGGCATCGGTCATTGCTCGATCGAGCGCGCGCGACGTTGCGTTGTACACGTAGGCGCCGATGATCGCGAGCACCGCAATCATTGCGATCGTGAACGCGGCCGCGATCCGCACGCGAACGCTCGGCGTGCGTCGTCTCACGAGCGTCCACCATCGGCGCGGAGCCGATACCCGGCGCCACGTACGGTCTCGATCGATTTCAGGCCGAACGGCGTGTCGATCTTGGAGCGCAGGTGTCGAACGTAGACGTCGACCACGTTCGATCGGGCCTCGTAGTTCTCATCCCACGCGCGGTCGAGGATCGCCTCTCGAGTGACCACGGCCCCCGCGTTCCGCAGCAGCAGGCCGAGCACGCGAATCTCGGTCGGCGACATCTCGATCGTCGTTTCGCCACGATGGACGGTGAGGTGGGCGATGTCGAGAACCAGATCGCCAGCGCGCAGCGTCTTGGCATCGACGTGTGTGCCAGTTCGGCGGGTCAGGGCATTCAGCCGTGCGCGGAGTTCCGCAAGTGCGAAGGGCTTGACCAGATAGTCGTCGGCGCCAGCCTCGAGTCCTTCGACACGGTCGGTCACCGCGTCCCGCGCGGTGAGCATGAGTACGGGGGTCCACACGCCTCGCGCGCGTAGGCGTCGACAGGTCGCGAAGCCATCCATGCCGGGAAGCATGACGTCGAGGATGATCACGTCGCAGGGCGCGCCCAAGGCGCTGTCGATGAGCTGCGGACCTGTCTGGACCACCCCGACCTGGGTACGCTCATCGGTCAACCCGCGGCGAAGCAGGTCGCCCATCTTGGAATCGTCTTCGGCGATGAGAATGCGCATGACCCTCGTAGTCTCGCGCACGAACCTGAACGGGAGATGAACGCCGCCCCGCGACGTTCATCCGGTTTTCACGTAGAGCGCGCACCATGGTCAGTGCACACCGGGAACCCATTCCCGACAACGCACGAGAGGAATCGACATGAAGGTTTCCAAGAGGACGATCGCAATCGGAGTTGCCTGCGCCGCGCTCGGTTCGCTGGGTGGCGGCTATGCCGTCGCCGGTCCCGGTTCAGACGTCGCAACGAAGGGTTCGAGCGCCGATGAGGACCATGGCGACAAGGGGGAGGGTCGGCACGAGGAGCTGACCGGCACGACCCTGTCCAAGGCGAGCGATGCCGCACTCACGAAGGTCGGCGAGGGCAAGGTGACCGAGACCGAGAGGGGTGACCACGGAACCGCCTTCGAGGTCGAGGTGACCAAGGATGACGGCTCGCAGGTCGACGTCGAGCTTGACGCGGCATTCGTGGTCACGGCGGTCAAGGCCGACGCGCCCGAGGCGAACGACGCCAGTGGCGAAGGTGATGACGAAGCCGACGGCGCGAACCGCAGCGAGGGCGATGACGGGGAGAGCAAGCAGGAACTGACCGGGAGCGACCTGGCCAAGGCGAGCAAGGCTGCCCTGGGCCGGGTCGGCGAAGGCAAGGTCACGAAGACCGAGAAGGGCGATGACGGCGAGGCCGCCTTCGAAGTCGAAGTGACCAAGGACGATGGTTCGCAGGTCGACGTCGAGCTGGACGCCAGCTTTGCGGTGACGGCCGCGAATCTTGACATCCCGGAAGCTGGTGACCACGCGGACTGATCAGCGCCGCCAGCGTAGGTCGATCACGGACCGCGCAGCCCTTGGCGACGTTGCCAGGGGCTGCGTGTACGTCCGGACGACGCTTCCAGCCGCGCCGCAGTGAAGACCTCAGTAAATCGAGCATGAGATGGTTCAAGTTCACTGAATATCCTGCCGACGTTCACCCCCGATGTCTGCCCCACGCCCCCCTCGTGTGCTCCGGCTCGCCGGTGCATGCACACTCCTCTCCGTCCTGCTGTCGACCCTGCTGGTGAGCGCCGCCTCGGCCGCCCCCGCGAAGCTCGTCGTGAAGGGGGCGGCGACCGAGGGCTCGGCCCTCACGGTCAAGCCACCGAAGGGCGCGAAGGTCGCGTGGCAACGATGCGCCGCCAACGGCACGCGATGCATCGCCATCAAGTCGGCGGTCAAGACGCGCTACACCCTCACGGCGACCGACGTCGGCTCCGTGGTGCGTGTCGTGTCTGGCAAGGGAAAGGCGCAGCTGCGCTCCAAGCCGACCGCTCGCATCCGGCCGCAGGCTCCCAAGGTCACGTCCGCACCGACGATCTCGGGAACAGGTGCCGCTGGTGCACCCGTGACCACCTCGCCGGGCACCTGGACGCCGCGCGGACGTGTGATGACGTTCACGTACCAGTGGCTTCGGTGCTCGGGCTCCGCGTGCACGCCGATCGCAGGCGCCACGAACAATTCCTACGTGCCGGGTGCGAACGAAGTAGGCGCCGAGCTGCGGGCCGACGTGTCGGCGACGACCACGCTGCGGGGCGTGTCTGCCACGTCGCGCACGCGATCGACCACTCCCCTGCCGGTGTGGATGCCCGAGGTCACGAACGTGCGCGCACCGACGATCACTGGCACCGCGCTCGAGGGCGCGACCCTGCACGCAGCGCGCGGTGCGTGGGCCGCCGGTGATTTTCCGGTGGCGACGACCATCGCCTGGGTCCGGTGTGCAGCATCGTGCGCAGCCATCGCCGGGGCGACCGGCGACGACTATGCGATCACCGCAGCCGATGTCGGCAGCCAGCTCCGCGTCAGCGTCACGGGCGCTGCCGGGCCGTCGACCGCGACCGCGTCGAGCAGCTCGACCGCTCGCGTGGCGGCGTTCGTGCCCGTCAACCAGTCGCTTCCCTCGGTGTCGCCTGGCGGCGGTGTCGGCATCGGCGACACGCTCACCGCCGTCGACGGCGGCTGGACCACCCTCGCGCCGAACTCCTTCACCTACCAGTGGCAGCGCTGCACGCCTCCGGGGATCGCGACGTGTGTCGACATCGCCGGCGCAACCAGTGCCTCGTACGTCACGGCCGTGGCAGACGCCACGTTCACCGTGCGCGTGCGCGTCGTCGCCCATCACCTCTCCGCGGCAGCGACGGCGACGAGTGGCGTCACCCAGCCCGTGACGGGCGCAGGCCCGACGAACACGGTTGCTCCCGCTATCACCGGCCAGGCCGTGCGCGACGATCTCCTGACGGCCAGCAGTGGCACCTTCACCGGGCCCGGGCTGATCACGACTGCCGGTCAGTGGCAGCGGTGCACTGCGTCAGGCACCTCCTGCGCCGACATCGACGGCGAGATCGCCTCGAGCTACCTCCTCGGACCCGCTGACATCGGGTCGACCATCGTGTATGCCGTGACCGCTTCCAACGCGTGGGGAACCGCCGTGCGAGCGAGCGCCGCGACGGCCGTGATCGCTGCGCCCGATCCGGTGAACGTCACGCCTCCCGCCGTGACCGGCACCCTGTTCGACGGTGGCTCCGCCTCGGCGTCGACGGGAACCTGGACGGGTCGTGCGCCGATCGCCTACACCTACCAGTGGCAGCGATGCAACGGCAGCGGCGCGGCATGCGCGTCGATTGGCGGTGCGACATCAGCCACGCTCGCGCTCGGTGCGGCAGACGTCGCGGCCACGCTCAAGGTCGTCGTCACGGCGACCAACGCCCCGCACCCGGCGGCAGACCTGTCGGCGACCTCCCCGGCCAGTGGCCTGGTCGGCGCGTCGCGGGTTCCGGCACTGGTCACTGCTCCCACCATCACCGGCACGGTGCAGGATGGCGGCACGCTCACGTGGCACGCGGGTACCTACACCGGCCTCGCTCCGTTCACGATGACGCGACAGTGGCAACGCTGCGACGCGGTCGGCGCGAACTGCGTCGACGTCGGGGGAGCGACGGGCGCTTCCTACGTGCTCGTGTCAGCCGACGTGGCGAAGACCATTCGCGTTCGCGAGCGTGCGACGAACGCGTTCGGCAACTCCGGCGACACGCCGAGTGGCAGCACGGTGGTCGTGGCCGCCGCGCCGCCGACGATCGTCACGCTGCCGCTTGTCACCGGATCGACGATCGACGGTGCCACGCTGACGGCAGGCAGCGGCTCCTGGAACGGCTCCCCCACGATCACCTATGCCTACCAGTGGCGACGCTGCGACGCGTCGGGTGCGACCTGTAGCAACGTCGGAACCGGCGCCCCGACGTACACGCTCGTCGCCGCCGATGTCGCGGGCACGATGCGCGTCGTGGTGACCGCCACGAACGCTGCGGGGTCGGGTGCTCCGGCGACGTCGGCCATGAGTGCGGTCATCGCCGCAGCCCCGCCGGTCGTGGGCGCACCGCTCCCCACCGTCAGCGGCACACTCGTGCGCAACGGCGTGGTGTCGACCACGAACGGCACATACACGGGCACGGCGCCGTTCACCTACACCTACCAGTGGCAGCGCTGCAACGCCGGCGGCACGGGGTGCGCGAACATCATCGGCGCGACGTCGGCGAACTACGTGCTCGCCGTGGCTGACGTCGGCGCGACCGTGCTCGCGCGGGTCACGGCGCACTCGAGCTTCTCGGGAGCGACCGCAACCGCGAGCAGCGCTGCGACGACGGTGATCGCCGACGTGCTGCTGCCGCCGAGCGAGACGGCACAGGTCGCGATCGACGGCGACCCGCTGCAGGGCCTGAGCCTCGCCGTGCAGCCGGCGACGTTCGTCGGCACGGCTCCGATCACCCACGCCTACCAGTGGCAGCGATGCGACGGCCTCGGTGTCGTGTGCGCCGACGTCGCGGACGTGGGCGATCCGAGTGGAGCGACGTGGCTGCTCGGTGCGGCCGATGTCGGGCACACGATGCGCGTCATCGACACCGGTACGAACAGCGCGGGCTCGGGCACCTCGACGAGCGACGCGACCGGGGTGGTCGTGGCGACCGCGCCGGCAGCGAGCCTCGTGCAGCCGGCCATCACCGGCCAGTTGGAGGAGGGCGCCACGATCTCGACCGATTCGGGCACCTGGGGTGGTTCGCCAGAGCCGAGCCTCGCCTACCAGTGGCAGCGTTGCAGTCTCGACGGTGTGACATGCACGCCGATCGCCGGTGCCGCCGCCGAGTCGTACCAGCTCGTGGGGGCTGACGTCGGCTTCGCCGTGCGGCTCCGGGTCAGCGGCGCAAATGCGTATGGCAGTGATGTCGCACTGTCGCTCGTGAGCAGCGAGGTCGCGCCGGCGCGGGTCCCCGTCAACAGCGGTGACCTGCCCAGCGTGACGTCACCCGCCGACCCCGATGCGCCCGAGACGATGCAGGTCCTCTCGGCGAACGACGGCACGTGGACCGGTACCGAAGCGGAGCACGGCTACGTGTGGCAGCGTTGCGACGCCGTGGGCGATGCGTGCGTCGCCATCTCGGGAGCGACGACGGCGAGCTACACGCTCCTGCACCCCTTCGACGGCGGGCGCACGTTCCGCGTCGTGGTCACCTACACGAACGTTGCCGGTACCGACACCGCGACCTCGCCGGCGACCCAGGTGGTCATCCCGGGCACCCCGCCCGTGGCGAACGACGATCCCACCATCGACCTCGGCAATGCCGGCCTCATCTCGAACGTGTCGCCGGCGACTCCGATGTTGTGGAGCGGGACGGACCCGATCACCGAGCAGTACGAGTGGCTCCAGTGCACCGACCCCGACGACGAGGCCGCCTGCAGCACGCGTGGCGCGCGCGGCGACGAGGCCAGTTACACGGTCACGAGCATTGACTACCGCGTGGAGGAGACCTGGATGCGCCTGCGCATCTGGGCTTCGAACCCGTTCGCTCCGGCTGGCGTCGGCTCGGCGCTCTCGAACGCGATCGCCCTGCCCATCCTGTGCGACTCCTCCGACCCCGACTGCGGCCGGTACTGCCTCGGCTGCCAGAACGACGTGCCGCCCTCGATCGAGGGTGATGCCGTCTACCCGGGGCGCCTGACGGCGAACGACGGTGAGTGGAGTGGCTTCCTCGCGTTGACCACGACGCGCACGTGGATGCGCTGCGATTCGACGGGCGGTGCCTGCCAGGTCATACCGGGGGCCACGGGCGCCGAGTACGAGATCCTCGCGAGCGACGTCGGGAGCACCTTCATGATCGAGGTGTACGCGCACGACAGCAACGGTCCGTCGGAATTCCCGGCGTACAGCCCGGCGTCGGACGTCGTGCAGTTGGCAACGCCGCCGGTCAACCAGGATCCTCCCACGATCAGCGGGGACGACTTCGTGGTCGGCACGAACCTGTCGATCGACGAAGGCGTCTGGACCGGGCTACCCAACACGTTCTCCTTCACGTACCAATGGGAGCGCTGCGACGCGGTAGGCGACAACTGCGTCGACATTTCGGAGGCCACGTCGGAGGACTACCTGCTCGCCGTGGGCGACGTCGGCATGACGCTCCGGGCGCGCGTCACCGCTGACAACCTGCCGACCTACCCCGGGTTCTTCGCGACCTTCGATACCGAGGAGGAGACTGCGGCGTATCCCGACTCGCCGAACGTCGTCGTCGCGGCTGAACCGCCGGTCGCGCCCGATCCGGACGACCCCGAGACGGGCGTCGTGGTCTCGAACACGACCGATCCGGATGCACCGGCGCCCTACGAGGGGCAGACGCTCGTCGTCGACCCGGGCACGTGGGGTGGAACGCAGCCGATCGAGTTCGCCTACCAGTGGCAGGTGTGCGACGAGGACGGGCTCGCTTGCGCTGACATCGACGGGGCGTCGACGGACACGCACCTGGTCTCCCACGACGAGATCGGCCACACCTTCCGCGTGGCGATCGTCGGCATCAACGCCAGTGCCACTCCGGTGTCGTTGACCAGCAGCCAGTACCCGGATGCACCGTTGGTCGTGCTCGCCGCGGTGCTCCCCACGCTCGATGGAGGGCCGGGCACGCTTGCGATCGATGACGATCCCGAACGGACGAAGCCGTTCAACGCCACGACCGGAGCGTGGACCGGCACCGCCCCACTGCTCGTCACGCAGCAGTGGCAACGCTGCACCGACGGCCTCGGCGCGAGTTGCCAGGACATCACTGGTGAGACGAACACGACGTACACGCCCACGGCGGTCGACGTGAACGACGGGGATCCGTACTACCTCCGGCTCCTCGTCACGGGAACCAACGCGGCCGGCGCCGTGACGGAGCAGGGCCCCGTGTCGGTGAGCCCGGTGCTGCCCGGCACGCCTCCCGCCTGGAACGCGAGCGGGCTCGCGCCGTCGATCACGGGCGTGCCGATCACCGGGGCAACCCTGTCGGCCGTCGACGGTGACTGGACGGGTACGTTCGGCATCGTGTTCACCTACCAGTGGCGACAGTGCAACGCCGCGGGAGCTGCGTGCCACGACATCCTCGGTGAGACGTCGCAGGACTACGTGCCCGTGACCGACGACGAGGGACACGTTCTGCGTGTCGACGTGATGGGCCACAACCTGGTCGGCGTGTCAGCACCTGAGTCGAGTGATCCCGTCGGCCCGATCACGCCCTGAGTGCCGTCGGGCTGCGGAGGTGCGCCTAGCCGCCGAATCCCGGATGCCGAGCCGTTTGCTGCCACCTCCGGACGGAACGCTCACAGTGGCGTCCGGAATGGTTCCGGGCGCTCGAAGCGGGAGGCGCGACATGAAGACGACAGGGGTGTATCCGACGATTCCGACCGGTGACCTGGAGCGGAGCCGACAGTTCTACGAAGGCAAGCTCGGTTGGCGGGTGCTGGAAACGGCACCCGACGGCTCATTGATCCTCGAATGTGGCGACGGCAGCACCTGCTGCCTGTACCAGTCACAGTTCGCGGGCACGGCCGACCACACCTTGCTGGGTATCAGTGTCGAGGATTTCGACACGGCGGTCGAGCAGCTCCGGACCAAGGGGATCGTGTTCGAGGAGTACGACCTACCCGGCCTGAAGACACAGGACGGCGTCGCCGAGATGGAAGGCGAGAAGGGTTCGTGGTTCAAGGACCCCGAAGGCAACATCATCGGCCTGACGAGCTACGTGCGTGTTCCAGCACATGCTTGACGGCGCACAAGCGCGGACCGTGCCGAGGAGGTGCGGCCCGCCCTTGGGTGCGTCGCCGACGCGTCAGTTGAGGATCTCTCCCTGCCGGAGGGTCGCCAAGCGCTCCCGCCAAGCCTGCAGCGCCTCGGGCGTCAGGCGGTTCCAGTCGGCGACTTCGCCGATCACGCGCAGCGGCTCGGTGCTGCGGAACGAGCGTGTCGGATTGCCGGGAAACCTCCTGTCGGTGACGTTCGGGTCATCCTCGAACGGCCCCGTCGGCTCGACGGCATACACGCGCGGGGCGGGAGCGTCTGCGGCAAGTTCTGCGGCCACCTCGGCAGCGAGGCCTGCACCGTCACGTAGCGCGGTGAAGTAGACGTGGTTCATCACCACGTCGGAGCGGTAATTCGAGCGACGCCCCGCCGTGAGGATGTCACCGATCCGCAGGTCGGCGATCGTGCCGTGGAAGAACGGTCCTTCGTCGAGAGCCATGGCGCAATGGTAGCTCCCCGATCGGCGCGTGCCGCTCGTGCAGGCGTGAGCTAGTCTCCGACCGAGCAATCGATGGAGGCAGGCATGTCGCGCGTACGGGTACACAACTTCGGGGTCTCGCTGGACGGGTTCGGAACCGGTGCGGGCCAGTCGCTGGAGGAGCCGTTCGGGCACGGGCAGCACCTGATGAACTGGTTCTTCCCCACCGACGCGTTCCAACGGATGCACGGCAATCCGGAGGGTGGGGCGACCGGCATCGACGACGACTTCGCGAAGGCCTGGGGCGGCGACATCGGCGCGGAGATCATGGGCCGGAACAAGTTCGGACCCCAGCGCGGACCGTGGGCCGACGACGACTGGACCGGCTGGTGGGGCGACGAGCCGCCCTTCCACACACCGTGCTTCGTCCTCACGCACCATCCTCGTGAGCCGATCGAGTTGACCGGCACGACCTTCCACTTCATCGACGCCACGCCCGAGGAGGCCCTCGCACAGGCACGTGCGGCAGCCGGCGACCTCGACGTGCGCATCGGTGGCGGCCCGACCACCGTGCGCGAGTTCCTCGCGGCCGACCTGGTCGACTACCTGCACGTCGTCGTGGTCCCCACCGTGCTCGGGCGCGGCGAGCGCCTCTGGGACGACCTCGAGGGGCTCGAGGCCCAGTTCGACAAGATCACCGCTACATCGTCGCCGTCGGGCGTGACGCACCTGGAGTTCGAGCGCTGACGAACCGGTCGCCACGGCCGACGAGTGCGGGCGAGTGCGGGCTCCGGGGCCGGTCGTCTACGATGTGGCCATGAAGTTCAAAATACAAAGCATCATCCCGTCGTTCGTGGAGCGTCGACGGCGACGCCAGTACGGGGTGACACCCCGCACCACGTGGTCGTTCGACCTCGTGCAGCTTCGGGTGCAGCTGCTGTTCGCGATGGCCGCGGCCGATGGCCGACTGGTGCCGGAGGAGATCGAGGCGATCGATCGCGCGATCGAGCAGGCGCCGGTGCCGGCTGCGAGCCGTGAGCGGCTCCGCGAGATCGCGCGCCGCCTCGCCCTGGCGCCGCCCGAGCTGGAGCCGCTGCTCGAACCGCTCACGGCCTTCTGGGAGGATCCTCCGCTGGCCCGCGCGCTCGTCACCGACCTGGCCCGCGTGGCAGCCGTCGACCAGCTGGCCGACCCACGGGAACAGGAGCTGCTGGAGCGGGTCTGCGCCGTGGTCGGCGTCGACCCGGTGCGCATCCCGGCGCCCCGGCCCGCGGCGGAGCCCGTTCGACGCGTGCGTCGCGCGCCCTCGTCCGTCGATCGCGCGTCGCAGGAGCGCATCCGCGATGCGGTGCGCCGAGCGCTCGAATCCTCGTACGAGCAGGATGCGAGCTGACCCGTGGCCGATCCGCAGGAGCTCACGAACCTCGCGCACCTGCGTCGCGCGCGCGACGTGATCGACCGCGACTATGCGAGCCCGATCGACGTCGCCCTGCTGGCGCGCGCCGCGCTCATGTCGCAGGCGCACTTCGCGCGGCAGTTCCGCATCGCCTACGGCGAGACGCCGTACGCGTACCTGATGACGCGACGCATCGAGCGAGCCCAGGCGCTGCTGCGCATGGGAGGGTCGTCGGTGACGGAGGTGTGTGCCGCGGTGGGGTGCAGCTCGCTCGGCTCCTTCAGCGCGCGCTTCACCCAGTTGGTGGGCCTGACGCCCACCGCCTACCGGGGTGCGAGCCACGCCCGCCTGGAGCACGTGCCCGGATGCATCGCCCGCGAACTCACCCGACCGAGTCGCGAACCGAGCAGGATCCGAGAAACGTCCCCGGCGCCCGCCACCTAGGGTGGGCTCCATGGAACTCACCCTCTCGACCTGCTTCGTGCAGGTACACGACCCCGAACGTGCCCTGACCTTCTACCGTGACCTGCTCGGCCTCGAGCTGCGCAAGGACGTCGCGAACGAGGGCTTCCGTTGGATCACCCTCGGCGCGGCCTCGGAGCCCGGTGTCGACATCGTGCTCACGAACTTCGTCAACGGCGCGCCCGAGGATGCAGACATCGTCGCGGCCCTGCTCGCGAAGGGCGCCATGAACGGCGTGCACTTCCACGCCGACGACCTCGAAGCGGCCTTCGAGCGGCTGCGCGACGCCGGGGCTGAGGTCGTGCAGGAGCCCACCGACCAGTTCTGGGGCACCCGCGACTGCGCCGTGCGCGACCCCTCCGGCAACCTCATCCGCATCGACCAGGCCGTGCGCGCCTGAACGCAGGGGTTGCGCGACGGCCCATCCTTGGGTAACCTGTTGGTTATATAACCGATAGGTTCAATGCAACATGTCGACCGACCAGCTCAGCCGTACGTTCTCCGCACTCGCCGATCCCACTCGACGGGCCGTGCTCGCACGCCTGACGGAGGG
>JAOPYW010000009.1 GCA_025964405.1 Thermoleophilia bacterium
TCGTCGCGACTGACACGTCCGTCGAAGGCGAGCAGCAGCGCGAGGAGCACCTGCGACTTGCGGCGGCGCTGCCAGAGGTCGTCGGGCGCCTCACCTCCGTCGATCGAGATGCGCAGCCCGTCGAGGATGTCGATGCGCACGTCGAGCCCGCTCACGCGCGTGACGGGCGATGCGAGCGAACGTGGTGCGATCGTGGGGAGCAGCCCCCAGGGATCCGCGGCGCCGGGCGGCACGGCGACGCCGTGGCCGGCGCAGCGTTCGATCGCACGGCGATGCCCCGCGGCGTCTTCGTCGAGCGTGGTGCGCAGGAGCGCGACCTGCCCCTCGTACGCCGGGAGCGACGGTGTGGTCGTGCGCAGCACCTCGTCGAGTTCGGCGACGAGGTCGACGGCCGCGGATCGACGATCGGCGCGGGCGAGCGCCCAGGCGCCGACGAGCCGCCAGATGACGCGCTGCTCCGCATCCACGACACGCTCGTGCTCGCGAATGCGCGCCGCGTCGAGCGCCGCGCGCAGCGCCACGATGTCACCCCGCAGGCCCGCCACCATCGCGCGTGCGGGCAGGGTCGCCCCCAATTCGAGCGTCGTCGTGTCAGTCGCCGCGGCTTCCACGTCCTGCAGGGCGGTCGACGCGGCGTCGCCGCGACCGGCGAGCGCGTGGGCCAACGCCTCCACGCCGCGCAGCCACGGTTCGAACTCGGCCTCGTCGTCGCGCAGGCCGGCGCGTCCTCGGGCGAGCACCGCCAGCGCCGCGTCGGGGCGCCCGACGAAGGTCAGCGCGAAGGCCTGCTCGAGACAGGCGTTGAAGCGCACGAGCCGGGACGGCGGATCGGCAGCGTCGTCGAGTCCGACCTGCACACGGTCGAGCAGCACCGCTGCCCGCCCCGGGGCCCCGGCCGACTGCAGCAGGTGCACGCGCGCGTATTCGAATTCCACGAACCACCTGGTGCGCGCGCTGCGCACCGTGTCGTGGTGCAGTCGCGCGGCCTCCCACATAGGGGCGGCGTGGTCGACCGAACCCGCGCGCTCGGCGAGTGCGGCGAACGACGACAGCAGGAGCGCTGGCGGCTCGACGTGCGCGTAGCGCGCGAGCAGCCCCTGTGCGATCGCCCAGCCGCTGGTCGCCTCGCCCTGGTGACAGATCCAGGTGGTCCAGGTCGTGGCCGCGATCGCGGTCCACGCCGACGCGCCGCGCGCCAGGCACCCGTCGAGCGCCTCGAGGTAGTCGGAAGCGAGGTCGGTGGGCGTGCCGTCGTAGCGGTACTGCCGCGACATCGCGTGCAGCAACAGGCGCGCCGGGTGTGATGCTGCTGCCAGCACGGGTCGCGGTGCGCGAGCCAGCTCGGCGCCCAGGGCGTCGTCGGCGACCTGCGCAACGAGCAGTTCCACGGCTCGATGGTCGGCGTCGAGTGCCCCCAGTGCGAGCTCGGCATCCGCTGGAATCGGCCCGCCTCCCGCGATGAGCTGCAGCAACGCGGTATCGACGTCGGTCGTGTGGGATCTGGTCGGCACGTGCCTCGTGTGTCGTTCGAACGGAAGGAACACGCGCCTTGACGTAGGTACGCATGCATATCGTAGCGACTCCTTTGGGCTCGAAATGGTTCGGTGAGGTACGACGGCCGCGAGAGGACGGCGTGCGTGACACGTGCGTGAGAGGTGCGTGAGAGGTGCGTGGTGCACGCTGGCGCCATGATCGAACCCAACGCAACACCGGCCGCGAGCACCGTTGCGGGTGCAGCGCGGGACGGCATTCACGCCGAACGCTGGCGCGCCTGCTCGGCCATGCTGTCGGAAGCGCGGCGGCTCCGCGCATTTGCAGGCGACCTACGCGTGGCTGCGGGCGAACTCGACGTCGACGGCAAGGCAGCTGCTGCGGTCGATGCGTTCGTCTCGTGGCTCGACGCGGCTGCAGCGCGGGGCGACGTCGCAGCCGACCTCGTGCTCCGCTGCGCCGACTGACGCAGCGGGCGCTCGCTGCTCCCCACGGAAACCGGGCTGGCCGCAAGAGGCCATGCGCGGCGCGCATTCGCAACAGCGTGCTGACAAGCGCTCGATGTACTGGGCGATGCGACGCCCCCCTCGCCCATCCACCCCATCCGCCATCGACGGTTACCAGCGACTGCGTCGCGGTTCGTCGGTCGCTGCCCCCTACGCGCCCGACGCGACGCCCGCCGGCGTGCTCGGCCCGGTGGAGCTCGCGGGATCGGGTGCAGGCACGGGAGCGGTACGCACCTGGCGGCACCGCGTCGTGGGCGCAACCCGCCTGGCCGGCCTCGTCGCGGTGCTCGCGATCATCGTGGGAGCCTCCGTCGGTCTCGCCAGTTCGGATTCGACGCACCCCCGATCGAACCGCGAGCGCGCCGCCACCTCGAGCACGGCGCCCGAGCCAGTCGTGCCGACCGCCGACGTCGTCGCTGCCGTGGCGAAGCCGGCCACGAGCGCGAAGGCAGCTCCCGCCACCACGTCCACCGTCGAGCCCGACGTCGTCGCCGAGGCAGCCATCAAGGCCGCGCCGTCAGCGACGACCGTCGCCGAGCGTGCTGCGTCGATACGCCCCGACCGGGTACTGCCCTTCACCGGCGACCGTACGGCGCCCTCACTGCTGCTGGGCGGCGCCGCGCTCGTGCTGCTGGGCATGCTCCTGCAGATCGCCGGCCAACCCCTGCCGGCGCAGCGTCGGGCGTCACCCGCCGAACGCTGATCGACGCAGGTCCGGTCTGGATCCGCCCCCGTTCCCGATAGACGGGCAGCAACCTCGGGACGGGACGCACCATGCTCACCATCGGACCCGGCGCATCACGCGCCATCGCCGCCGCTGTACTCCTGCCGCTCGGCGCGGTGTCGCTCCCACTGGCGGCGTTCGCCCTCGACCGGGGGCCCGGCACCGAGAACTGGATCCTGCCCGCCCAGCTGGGCGGCATGACGCTCGCCGGGGCCGGGCTGGGCGCAGCACTCACGAAGGTCGCGGGTGCATCCGCCGGCCACGGCCGCGGAGCCCTCGTCGGCGCGGCCTTCGGGCTCACGGCCGGCGTCGTCGCCGACGCCGCGTGGCTCGGGCTCATCGGCGGCTGACGCGCACCGCTCCCCGGTCACCGCAGGTGGGGCAGCCTAGCCGGCCGCGAGCTGGCGACAGCGCTTGGCCTCGCGCGTGACGTAGTCGCGGATCTTGCGCATGCCGCCCTCGTTCGCGATCGCCGCATCGAGCGATTCGAGTTGGTCGGCGACGAGCGTGGCGTTCGGTTCGAGCATGCGCTCGCCGCGACTCTTCTCGATGAACTGCGACGGCGAGGTGCTGCCGCGCAGCTGGTTGCACGCACCGCAGGAGGCGACCTCGTTCTCGAGGCGCGGGGGCCCGCCCTTGACCTTCGGCACGAGCAGGTCGCGCGTCGGGCGCGACTGCGGGCGCGCGAGGTCGAAGCCGCACCAGGCGCAGAGCCCGCCCCCGAGTTCGAGGAGCATGTCGAGCCGGTCTTCCTTGGTGTGCTGTCGAGCCATGGCGACATCGTACACGCCCCGCGCCGCATCCCCCTTGTCGGTTCGCCGGGCCGCCCCCACGCTGGAGGTGGATCGACGTGCGCTTCGCCGAGCGCTGCCACCGACGTCGATCCCAGCCGCTCGAGGGGATCTCGCCATGACCATCACCGCCACGCCGACCGCTGCGCCGCTGCCGTCGCACATCGACCTCGCCAGCCTTGCGCCCCAGATCGCCGCGGTCACCGCTGCCGTCACGAACCTGACGCAGGTGCTCGCATCCATCACCGCCCAGACGCCTGCCGCGACCGGCACCGTCGGGGCGGCCGGCGCCGAGGCCGGCGCGGGAACCGTCGCGGGTGGGGGCGGCACCTCCGGCATGTCGTGTGCGTGCTGCGCCGGCGCCACCACCACCGCCACGGC
>JAOPYW010000029.1 GCA_025964405.1 Thermoleophilia bacterium
TGACCGATGCCGTCGGTAACAGCGCAGTGCTCGATCGCACGATCGTCATCGGAGATGACGTGGCCCCTGTGATCGAGGTGGCCTCGCCATCTGCGGACGGGAACCCCAATCCGGTACTCGACGTGACCGCGGTCGACGATTTTTCGGGTCTCGACACACCCACGTGGACTGTGACTGTCGATGGCGAGGTGCTCGTTGCTGCGAGCGAGACCAGTCGCATCCAGGCGGCCATCGGGCTCCTCGCAGATGGTGTACACACTATTCAGGTCACGATCGCAGACAAGGCCGGCAACGTCGGCACGAAGACGATCTCCTACGTCGCGGACAGCGGGCCAGACGTTCCGCAGCTGCCAGAGGGCTTCATCACCGGCATCTATGTATTCGGAGCTCCCACGACGAGCACCCCCGGCGAGACGCATCGCTTCCGGGCAGTCATGGTGAAGAACGGTCGGCCCGTGACCGGACGCGCGGAGATCCGCGAAGGCAACGACACGATCGCTTCCAAGGAACTCGAGGCGAACGGCACGGTCGACATGGCCATCACCATCAATAAGCTGCGAACTGAACTCACGTACAACGGCCCGTCTGGCGTGGGGCTTCTTCCCAAAACCATGATCGTCGACTGCCCAGCTTGCGCTGGCGGCGGAACTAAGAATCCAGCCTTACCGTCCGCCAATGGGACGACGGGGCCAGCCCGAGAATCTGGATGCGCTGACCCTCTGGCGTGTACGCGAACTTACCCGCCAAATCTGGTCTATTACTTGGGTTCTATCCCGATGTGGAACGGTGTGCCGCTCGCTGAGTCCGGTGCGGACCTGGATCGCGTGGCTCCGGGCTGGAAACTTACGCTGGTACAGCACGGCCCTGGCGTTTTCCGGAGGTCGCGCAAACTCACTTTGAAGCTTTGGACCAACGAGTTCTCAACAGTCAGTCTGTTGCCGATCGGTGCAAAGAATCGAGTGACCATTAGTCCTCGGCGCAAGACGCGTGCGATCCAACTTGAAATTGGCGCAGCAACAGCACTCGGCCGAAAGCTAAAGGCAGCGAAGCCTGGTGTTCTCATTCCGATTCGACTGCGCGTTGTGGCTTCCGATCGCCGAGGAAATCGGTCAGCGGCCAAAACCGTCACATTCCGTGTTCGGGTGTGAGTGTCCGTCTATCAAGCAGTCGCGGTTCGAGGCCGATAGTGTCGACGTATGTCTAACCTCGCACGAATCGTGGCGATCGCGCTTGCCTCCGTGCTGGTCCCGTGCTCCGCGGCGGCTCACCCTCCAGCTCGGATGCGAAGCGCTCCGTCTCCGTCGGCTGACGGTCAATGCTCACGAACAATCTTGGTTGCTGGGCAGGGGCCATCGTGTGTAGATGAAGACGGAGTGTGGCTGCTACAAGTGCCCGGTGGGCGTGCTGTACTCAGAACCCATGGTCCGGACGCGGGCGGAGCTGCGGGGCAGCCGCTTATTGCACTCAGTCCGCGAGCAAGTGCGGCGCTGGCGACTGCAGGAAAATCGAGTATCGAATGTGCTGCGAACGCGTCGGTGCCTCGATACTTGGCGATTTATGCTCGGCCCCCCGGCGCGCCTGATAGATCGTCACAAGTGCTGCCCGCGTTCAGATCGGAAATATATAAGGCGAGCGCATATATCAGTGATGAGGCATCCCGCTCGGCAGCCGCGACCCGAACGGCACGCCTTCGTTTCGATTGCGAAACCGGCGGCGTGCCGTCGATACGTAACGTGCTTCTTGGCACACCACTGTCGCAGACCACCATGGCGACGATTCTCGGAGAACTCGAGGGCTTGGGATATGGATCGCCGTATTCGCTGGAAAACCCCCTGCGATACTTGGTCTATTTTGACGGCATAGTCGGACCCGCTCCCTATGGCTGGAACGGGCAGGCAGGAGGCGGCGGCGGACGTGATCGTCGCCCCTCCCGCGACGACGAGACCAACCGGGGGGGCTTTTACGCGATTGACTATGCGTCAGACACCGGTCTCCCTGACTGGTGGGTCATCGTGCATGAGATCTTCCACAACATGGGGGCCGTCGCCGACGATGCTCCACAGTCGTCCGGTGCAGGTCATTGCACGGTCGACGCCGACATCATGTGTTACACCGACGACGCCGGCATTCCCACGACGCGTGTGTGTCAGTACACCGAACTTGACTGCGGCGCGGACACGTACTTCAACGCCGGTGCACCCGCTCCGGGCTCTTTTCTCGACCTGCACTGGAACGTCGCTGCGCCCTACAACCGTTTCTTGTTCCACGGGCCGCTCGAGCAAGACAACACGCGTCCCTCCCGCGCCGGCTCGCCGAGCCAATCAGCTGCAACGTCGCGCTCTGCGACGGCTTCCTGGGCGGCATCCACCGACGACTACGGGCCGCCGAAGTACCGGGTTTGGTGGCTCGATGACCGGCACTCCTTCCCGGGCGATCTGCGCCTCGTCGCGACCACTGCCGCGACCGGATTCACGTTCACGGGCCTCGACCCGCTCGAGACGAGGAAAGTGCGCATCGAAGCGATCGATGACGCGGGCAACACGGCGGGTCCCGGCCCATCGGCGCTACTCGTTGCGGGCCCCGATGTTTCCCCGCCAACCTCGCCTGATCCTGTTTCCGCCACAGCGGTGCTGGACGCCGCCGGGTTCGCGCGGGTCCAGTTGTCATTCCCGCCGTCCGTAGACGACGTGGGTGTGTCCACGTACCTCGTGCAACATGAGGTCAACGGAGCTTGGACGGACCTGACATCACTGCCGTCTTCGGAGTCCTCGATCTCGGCCGCATTCGACACCGTCTACTCACTCAGGATCGTCGCGCGCGACGCTGCCGGTAACAGGTCGCTGCCATCTGCGGCGGTGACGGTTCGTACCGGCGTCTCGCCGTTCCTCGATCCGTGTCCCGATGGCGCGATGGTGGCAGGGGAGTGTGTCCGTGCGAATGGAGGAGGCTTCCCGGCGGGGGTCGACCCGCCCGCACCGACCCTCCCGGTCGTGCCCCCAACCCGGGATCGTACGGGCCCAACGGTGCCGAAGCGCTTCGTGGTTTCCCAGCTCGGCCCGCACTCCGTGACGCTTGCATGGCGACCCAGCTCCGACGACCGTTCCGGAATTCGCGAGTACCGAGTTACGCGCCGCATCGGCGCCGTATGGCGACTGCACAAGCGAGTTTCTATGCGGCCCCAAGCATGCTGCCGATACCGCTTCAGGCTGACGCCGTCCACGACGTACATGTTCGGAGTCGAAGCCGTAGACGGCGCCGGAAACGTCAGCAAGCGGGTGACGCTTCGCTTCCGTACGCCCCGCCCCGCCAAACGCTGATCGTGTCAATGACGTTGCTACTTTGATTCGAACTCGCGCAGTTGTGCATGCCGCACGTGAGCTTTTGCACCGTAGCTTGATCCGATGTTCGCTCACACGCTCGCTTGCACAATCTTGGGTTCCGACGCGGTTCCGGTCGTCGTGGAGGCTTCCGCCGAAAAAGGGCTCCCATTCATCACGATCATCGGCATGCGCCAGTCAGACGCGCTCGAGACGCGCGAACGCGTCAAGTGTGGCCTCGCTGCCCTTGGAGTTGACGTCGGACTCCGACGACTGGTCGTCAGCATCGCACCCGCCGACCTTCCGAAATCGGGTGCCGCCCTCGACCTCCCGATCTCACTGGCGATCCTGGGGGCACTCGGTTGCATCCCTGCCGACCGCATCGCGGGGATTGCCAGTCACGGGGAGCTCGGCCTCGATGGCCGTATTCGCGCAGCCGATGGCGTCGTTGCAGCCGCATTCGCTGCGTATCGGGCGGGGGCCTCTGAATTCCTCGCCGCTCCAGAGAGCGCCGAACGAGCCGCGCTCGCCCCGACTCGCGTACACCGCGTGGTCTCCATCCAGGAAGCGGTGGACCACCTTTCAGGGCGATGTGTCGCGCCTCAGGCCGAGCCTGCAGCGTTTCTCGCGTCCGAGCGGATCGACCTCGACCTCGCTGACGTTCATGGCCAGCGTGTCGCGGTCGAAGCGGCCGTAATCGCGGCAGCTGGTGGGCACAACATGCTGCTCTTCGGCGTGCCGGGGAGCGGCAAGACGATGATCGCAGAGCGATTGCCGGGCATCCTTCCCGACCTGGATGCGCCGGCGGCGCTCGAAGTCGCCACCATTCACGACGCCGCAGGGTTGCGCGAACGCGAACTCGACCTGCGGCCGCCATTTCGAGCTCCCCACCACACCATCTCCACGGCGGCGCTGGTAGGGGGAGGAGCCATTCGCCCGATCGTCGGGGAGATCACGCTGGCGCATCGTGGGGTCTTGTTTCTGGACGAACTACCGGAGTTCCGTCCATCTGCAGTCGATTCGTTGCGACAACCGCTGGAGGAACGAGAAGTGCGTATCAGGCGCGCGGGGTGGGTCGCCCGGTACCCGTGTCAGAGTCAGCTCATCGCCGCGATGAACCTCTGTCGATGCGGGCGCGACGGCGCCACCTCCGGTGCTGCGTGCACGTGTACCGAGCGCGCGAAGGAGGCGTACCGACAGCGGGTGAGTGGGGCGATCATCGACCGCTTCGACATGCGAATCCGCCTTCGGCCGTCAGCCACGATACTTTCGAAGACCTCGGAGGAAACCACCGCTGACGCCGCCGCGCGCGTCGTCGACGCTCGAATGATGCAGTCGCAGCGTTGGGGGGCAGGCGTCCTCAACGCCCACGTCGCTCACGCGAACGATCCCAGGTTCGCGGTCGAGCCGGACGCGATGGCCGAGCTGTCGGAGTTGGTACGTACCCATGCCGATGGCGGTCGTGTGCAGCGCGCAACCATCCGCACGGCCCGAACCATCGCCGATCTCGAACAGCGCCCGCGAGTGACAGGTGATGACGTGCTCGCGGCATACGACCTCAGTCGAACCTCGATCCGTGGGAGTGCACACGAATGACCAGCATCATCAAGCGAGGCGACATGTGGCTCGGACCCGCCGACCACCGGCTTCCGCTGACACTCCTGCATCTTCAGCGGCCGACAACCGGATTGTGGGTTGCCGGGTCGACCGACGTGCTGCATCGAGGCATTCGCATCGGCATCGTCGGATCGCGGCTGCCTCGGGCCGATTCGGCGGCGTTCGCGCAACGCATCGCGCACGAGTGCGCGGCCGCCGGGATGACGGTGGTCAGTGGACTCGCCATGGGCATCGACGGTATCGCCCACCGGGCAGCCTTGGCGGCCGGCGGTGCGACGATCGCCGTCCTGGCCGGCGGACTGCAGGCCGTCCATCCCGGGCGTCATCTCGACCTGGCCGTACAGATTGCCGGTGCCTCCGCCGGCCGTGGCGTACTCGCTGGGCGGCACGACGGCGCGAGGGGAGCGGTGGTCAGCGAATACGGCGCGGGCGCCGAGCCGTGTCGCTCGTATCAGTTCCAGATGCGGAACCGGATAATCGCCGGTTTGAGTGACTACGTCGTCGTCATCCAGGCGAAGCCGCAGAGCGGTTCGCTGGGTACGGCGAATGCCGCGCTTGATGTCGGTGTCCCCATCGGGGTCGTCCCGAGCTCACCAGACGACGAGTGTTATACGGGGTCCATCGCGTTGATCAGGGACGGCGCTGACAGCGTTGTCGATGCCGTCAGCCTCGCGGGGCGCCTGGAGTTGCACGGCGTCATGCGGCCCGGGTTTCGCTCGGCGCTGCTTCGTGGTGCGGTCGTGCATCCGACGGAGCGCGGGAACTGGATCGAGCCATCCGATGACCAGCTGAGCCTGGCGATGGTCGAGCCGGAGCGCGGTATTCTCGGGCACTTGGCGGTGCCCCGGGTGCTCGAGGAGGTCGCGGAGCTCAGTGGCCTGACGATCGGGAACGCGCGTCGCGAACTCATCGCACTTGAGCGAATCGCGCGCGTCCGCCTGCTTCCAGACGGCTCCTGGTCGGCAGTGTGAACGATGGCGCCGGCCGTGGTCGCTGCGCATTCCGCGATTCTGTAGGATCCCCCTACGACCTAGGGGTGTAGCTCAGTTGGTAGAGCATCGGTCTCCAAAACCGAGGGTCGCAGGTTCAAGTCCTGTCGCCCCTGTCGATGAAGGGCCTCGCCAGCTGGCGGGGCCCTTCGTGCGTCGTCGTGGCCGCGACGCTTGGTAGCATCGCGCTTCGCTAGTTGACTTAGCCGCCCCCCTTGGAGCTTCCGTGCCCCGTTTCCGCACCGCCCGTCCCCACGCCGCTCGCAGCGTCGTCGCCATGTTGCTCATCCTCGTGATGGGCGTCCTCGTCGCGGGGTGTGTCAACTTCGTGGAAGACCCGGCGTTCAGCCAGGCCGGCGATGTCGGGCCGCTCGCGCTCACCGTCAAGGTCTGCGCGACGAACAGCGCCGGAACCGGTGGCACCTGCGGCTCGAACAACGGCTCAGGTAACGCGCGCCTCGTGGTGGCGGCGCTTGTTCCCGTGACGTTCGACGGCCCGGCGCAGGTCACGTCCACGCTGAGCGAGACGGCCACGGTGCTCCATGACGACGCCAGCAGCTCGCTCACCGACAAGGTCGTCTTCGAGCGCAACGATGGCGGCGCAGCGTCGTATTCCGCGACCTTCCCGCCCACAGCAGGGTACCGCTGGATCGTCTACGCAAGTGAAGTCGTCTCGGCAGACACTGCGGAGACCTCGCGCCTGACGGCGGCGTTCCCGATCACCGCGGTCGTGGCCCCGAACGGCAGCATCGCCGGGAACTCGTTCAACTGGAACGTGTCGCTCCTCGAGGGGGATCCGTCGGCTGCAGATTCCTCGCAGGCCGCGGTGACCTGTGCGGCGCCCTTCTGCGTCAAGCGCTTCGCGACCGACCAGCCGTTCAGCGCGCGATCACTTGCAGTGACGCCACCGGTTCCGGTCACCGCGCAGCGTGCCGCGTCGACCACGGTTCCGTTCACGGTGCGACTCGACGGCGGGGCGCTTCCGAGCGGGCAGCCGCTCGCAGCAACCGCCACGAGTTCGATCGCCGGGGCGACCGTCTCGGTCGCGCCGGTGACGCCCACGTCGGGAGCGGATATCGCCGCGCCGGTGAAGCTGACCGTTCCGGTGGGCGCGCCGGCAGGGGCGTCGACCGTGACGCTCAAGCTGACGTCTGCGACCGGTGATGTACGCACGGCGGTCGCGACCGTCAACGTGCCCGAGCTCGCCGTCGTCACGCCGTCGCCCACCGCCCCGAAGGCTGCAGCGATCGAGACCGTGACCAGCTGCGTCGCGCCGAAGTACGCGGCCTCAGTGGTGCGCTTCACCACGACCGAACCCGTCAAGGCGAGCTACGTGCTGCAGCGCCGCAGCGCGCTGCCCGCGCTCCTGCGCAAGTGCCCGTCCGCCGTTCGCGGCGGCGGCACGCAGAAGCCCAAGTTCAGCACGGTGGCGCAGCTCAAGTCGTTCGCGCTCCAGCCGGGCGTGCACACGGTGCGCCTTGCCGACCTGCGGCCGAAGGTGACCCTCAAGCCGGGCGCCTACCGCCTGCTCGTGCGCCTCAGCCGTGGCGACGGAAGCCCGGGTCGCACGGTCACGCAGTCGATCATCGTGCTCGCGCCCTGACCCAGGGGCTGGCACTGGGCGAGGGCCGCAACGGCGCCGCGCCTAGCCCGCGATCATCGCGTCGACCAGGCCGGGGAACCGCGCGTCGAGGTCGGCGCGCCGCAGCGACATGTAGCGCGTCGTGCCCTCGGCGCGCGTGCGCGTGACGCCCGCCTCGCGCAGCAGCCGCAGGTGGTACGACGCCGTCGACACCGGCAGCTCGAGG
>JAOPYW010000032.1 GCA_025964405.1 Thermoleophilia bacterium
CCAAGGGCGCGGTCATCCACACCGGTGCCGGCGCCCACCTCATCGAACGCCTCTCCGGCGGCGGCGCGATCGTGCATTCGCCGCTCGGCGCGGAGCGCTTCGACCACGTCGTGCTCGCCACACACGCCGACGTGTCACACGCACTGCTCGACGCCCCCACCGAACTCGAGCACGCGGCCCTCGCGCCCTGGTCGTACACGCGTAACCGCGCGGTGCTCCACACCGACGAGCGCGTGCTGCCCTCTTCCAAGGTCGTGCGCGCCGCGTGGAACTACCACCTGCCCGGCTGTGCGCCGGCCGCCGGCCCACCGACCATCACCTACTCGATGAACCGACTGCAGCACCTCGCGGCAGCCGAGGAGATCAGCGTCACCCTCAACCGCGCCGACGAGATCGACCCCGACCACGTGCACTACGCGGTCGACTACGACCACCCCGACTTCACCGTCGAGTCGATGGCTGCGCAGGAGCTGCTCCCCGAGCTCGCCGCCGCCGCAGGCGCGACCTCGACCTCGTTCTGCGGCGCCTACCACGGCTACGGGTTCCACGAGGACGGCCTGCGCTCCGGCGTAGACGCCGCGCGCCGCGTGCTCGAACTCCTCGACACCGACGCCGACACCTCGGACGCAACCGCGCAGGTCACCACGCCATGACCGTCTCGAGCGTGTATCGCAGCACCGTGCACCACGTGCGCCAGACACCGGTGCGCAACGCGTTCGCCGCGAAGGTGTGCTGGTACCTGCTCGACCTCGACGAACTGCCGCAGCTCGAACGCGACCTCGGGCCGCTGTTCGGGGTCGACGCCGGTCGCAGCCGCCTCACCACGCTCGACACCGCGCGCCACCTCATCACCGAGTCAGGCTCCACCCTGCGCGAGCGTGCTGCCGCGTGCCTCGCACGAACGGGAGCCGACGACTTCACCCTCGCCCGAACGCTCCTCTACACCAACCTCGGCGTCGCCGGCTACACGTTCGCGCCCGTCTCGCTCTGGTTCTGCCACGACCCGGACGACGTGCTGCAGGCGATCATCGTCGAGGTCAACAACACCTACGGCGAGCAGCACCCCTACGTCATGCGCGCCGCCGACCAGGCCTCGCCCGGACGTTGGCGCAGCCGCTTCGACAAGCGGTTCCACGTCTCGCCCTTCCACGGACTCGACATGCAGTACGACATCGAGGTCGTGCCGCCGTCGCCCCGGGGCCGGGGCACACGCGGTGAGCCGATTCGCCTCGCCGTGCGCGCCAACCATCTCGACGACCGCCCCCCGTTCGTCGCGACGATCCAGGGCACGCGCCAGCCGCTCACCCGCCGTGCGCTCGTGCACATGCAGCTGCGCTACCCGCTCCTGCCGCAGCGCGTGATCGCACTCATCCACCTGCACGCGCTCCGGCTGTGGCTGCGCCGCGTGCGCTTCATCCCGAAGCCGCCGTGGCAGGCCCGGGTCGGCTCGCGCCCGCCCGGCGGTCCTGTCGCGCGCACGCATGAAGTTGCACAGGTCGGGCACGACTGAGCCATGGCATCGGGTGCTGACCTCCTCCACGCATGGCTCTGGGCGCTCGCCGCGGCCACGTGCCTGCAGCTCGTCGTCGGCGTCGTCGGCATCGTGCGCCGCGACAACGGGCTCGTCGACGTCATCTGGGGCCCGACGATCGTCCTCGCCGGCTGGGCCGCAGCGATCTCAGCCGGGCACTTCGGTTGGCGCACGTGGCTCATCCTCGGATTGGCCACCGCGTGGGCCACGCGCCTGGCGTGGCACATCGGCGCGCGGCACCGGCGCAGCGACACGGAGGATTGGCGCTACGCGAATTGGCGGGAGCAGTGGGGCGCACTGTGGTGGCTCCGCAGCCTCGGCCAGGTCTACCTGCTGCAGGCAGTGCTCGGCACGCTGGTCGCGGCGCCGCTCGTGGCGGTGGGCGCGAGCCGCGCGGTACGGGGGTGGTGGTGGGATCCGTGGCTCCTCACCCTCGGCGTCGTCGTCTGGGTCGCCGGCCTCACGATCGAGGTCGTCGGCGACCGCCAGCTCGCGCGCTTCCTCGCCGACAAGCGGGCCGACCTCACGGACGAGCCGTTCTGCACGCGCGGGTTGTGGTCGCGCACCCGCCACCCCAACTACTTCGGCGAGGCCGTGCTGTGGTGGGGCATCGCCGGCGTGTCACTCGGCGTCCCCTGGGGCTGGATCGGGCTCGCCTCGGCGGCGCTCGTGGAGATCCTCGTGCGCTGGGTGTCGGGCATCCCGATCCTCGAGCGCGCGTGGCGCCAGCGTGACGGGTTCGCCGAGTGGGCCGCGACCACGCCCGCGTTCTTCCCCCGACTGACATCACGACCGCGCCACGCGCGCACCGAGGAGACACCGTCATGAGTGCACCCAGCTGGATCGGCCTTTACGGCATCGCCTTCGCCGTGTTCATGGCGATCGACCTGTTCTGGCTGGGCATCGTCGCCAAGCCACTCTACAAGCACTTCCTCGGCGACCTCATGCTCGAGCAGGTGCGCTGGCCCGCCGCGGTGCTGTTCTACGCGCTGTGGGTGGTCGGTCTCGTCTACTTCGCGATCGGCCCGGTCGTGACCGACCATGCGACGTGGACGCTCGCGCTCCGGCATGGGGCGCTCTACGGCTTCTTCACCTACGCGACCTTCGACCTGACGTGCCGCGCAGTGCTCAAGGGCTATCCGCTCGGCATCGTGCCGATCGACATGGCCTGGGGCACCATCCTCGCCGGTGCGACCGCGTCGCTCGCGACGGTGCTGTGGCGCGTCATCACCTGACGGCGGTCAGGCGTTCGGCGCGATCACGCTGAACGTCAGGCGGGCGCGGTAGTCACCGGCCCGGGTCGTGTTGAGCGCGCGCACCCCGAACCGCAGGCGTGCCACGAGGTCGGTCGCCATCGTCGACGTGCCACGCATGACGAGGGCGCCGGCCGCGCCCGGCGTGGTGGGGATGCCGTTCCACGGATCGGTGTCGTTCGTGGTGCAGGTTGCGTTGCCGTCCACCGGCCAGCCCGCCGTCGCACCCGTGCCCGACTGCGCTCGCAGGCACGCGCCGAACGCGCCGTTGCTCCCCTGGTCCCAGTCGTCGACACCGGTCGCGTAGTCGGGTACGTCGACGTCGGGGCTGGCGAACACGGTGGCGTGGTCGCCGACGATCCAGGCGCGTCCGTTCGCGTAGTCGACGCCACCGAGGTCCTCGGTCGTCGCGATCGTGCCGGCGGTCCAGGTTGCGCCGCCGTCATCGGTCTGGCGCAGCAAGCCGGTGGCACCCACCGCGAACGCCCGCGTCGCCGTGACGGCCGCGACCCGGTCGAGGTCGGTCGTGGTTCCGCTTGCCTGCGGGCTCCACGTCACGCCGCCGTTGGTGGTGTGCAGCACGACACCGTTGCTGCCCGTGACCCAGAGGTTGTTCGCATCGGCCGCGTCGACCGACCGCAGGTAGGTGCCCGTGCCCGAGGTCTGTGCGGTCCAGGTCGTGCCGCTGTTGATCGTGTGGAGGATCGTGCCGTTGCCGCCCACCGCGAAGAGCTCCGTCGCGCTCACCGCTACGATGTCGAGCAGCTGTTGCCCGGGATTCGCCTGCAGGGCCCACGTCGCTCCCCCATCGAACGTGGCGCGGATGTCGCCCGAGCTCGCCACCACCCAGGCGTTGTTCGCCGCAGTCGATGCGACGTTCCAGATGTTGGCAGCACCTGCGACGCCCGACGACGAGCTCGTCCAGGTCGAGCCGTCGACGGTCTTCCAGATGGTCGCACTGGCGCCCACGGCCCATGCGTGCGTGCTGTCGAACTGGTGCACCCCGTAGAGGGAGGCTCCGCCGAGCGCCGTTGGCGTCCACGTCGTGCCGCCGTTGGTCGTGCGGAAGATGCGCCCGACCGTGCCGACGGCGATGGCGTTCTGGTCATCCTGCGCCGAGACGTCGTGCATGAGGCCCGAGCCACTCGCGAGCTGCTGGGTCCATCCGTCGTGCACGAGCGCGCGCCCGGCGCCGTCCTCCTGTGCGATACGGAGCATGCTGGTGTCGTTCGACGAGCCGAAGGCGATCACGCAGTCGGCGCTGGTGACGGTGCTGGACCCGGCCGTGACCGACCCGAAGAGCGTGACGCCGGCCGTGTTGGGCGCACATCCCGTCGTGTCGAGCTGCGTCGCCGAGAGCACGGTCACCCCCACGGTCGAGGATGACGACGACGCGCCCTGCACCGAGCTGGCGCCCGCGCACGCGAACGCACACGCGAGCGCGAGGCAGGAAAGCAGCACGTGGGAGGGCCGACCGGGCATGGGGTCATATCGGCGGTCATGGCCACCGAGCTGAGCGGTTCCTCACCGATACGAACTTGGCACGATCTCGCGCCGAGGTGGCGGTCAGGTGGTGGCAGCCCTGCGACCGGCGCGCGATCGTTCCCCGCGGGCCTGCGCGATGGTGATCGTGAGCAGCACGAGCCCGCCGACCGACAGCAGGGCGCCGGTGTAGGCAGGCGAGGCCCACGAGTGCGTCGAGTCGTAGGCGACGCCACCCAGGTAGGCGCCCAGCGCGTTAGCGATGTTGAAGGAGCTGTGGTTGAGCGTGGCCGCGAGCGCCTGCGCATCCCCCGCGACATCCATGAGGCGCGTCTGGAGCGCCGGGGCGAAGGCGACGCCGAGCCCGATGAAGAACACGATGATCGCGGCGAGCACCGGGCTCCTGGAGACCAGCCCGAACAGTGACAGGAAGAGCACGAACCCACCGAGCATGCCGAACAGCGAGGCCACGGGCCAGCGGTCGACGAGCCGGGTCAGGTAGACGTTGCCGATGACCATGCCCGCGCCCCAGATGACGAGGATGAGCGGCACGAGCGCCTCGCGCATGCCCCCGCGCTCGGTGAACGTGGGCGCGACGTAGCTGTAGACCGCGAACATGCCCCCGAAGCCGACCGCGCCCGTGGCCAGCGTCAGCAGCACCTGCGGCTTGCGCAGCGCGCCCAGCTCCCGCAACATGCTCGCCCCGCGGGTGGCCGGCACGTCGGGCACGAAGCGCAGCACGAGCAGTGACGTGAGCACCCCGACGGCCGCGACGAACCCAAACGCGGTGCGCCAGCTGAGCTCCTGTCCGACGAGGGTCAGGAGCGGCACGAGCACGAGGTTGGCGATGCTCAGGCCGAGCAGCACCTGCCCGACGGCCCACGTGCGGCGTTCGGGCGGCACGAGGCTGGCCGCGACGAGCGATGCGATGCCGAAGTAGGCGCCGTGCGGCAGGCCCGCGACGAAGCGTGCGATGAGCAGCGTGCCGTAGGCCGGGGCGAGGGCGCACAGCACGTTGCCGACCGCGAAGGTGAACATGAGCATCACGAGCA
>JAOPYW010000043.1 GCA_025964405.1 Thermoleophilia bacterium
GTGCGCGGACGCCTTGCTCTTGGGGGAGGGGAATGCGGGGGTCGCCATCAGACCTGGCCCTCGCCCTCGGTCCAGCCGGTCGTGGTCGCCTTGAGCTCGGCCAGCAGCGGCTTGACCTGGCTGCGCTCGAAGAACTCGCGGTAGCGGTTGTTGACGGCGACGGTCGGGGCCGTGCCACAGCCGCCGAGGCACTCCACCGAGCGGAGCGTGTACTGGCCGTCGGCCGTGCTGTCGCCGTTGTGGATGCCGAGCTGCTGCTCGAACTCCTCGAGCACGCCGCCGGCGCCGTTGAGTGCGCAGGCGACGTTGGTGCAGACCTCGATCAGGTGCTTGCCCGCGGGCTGCAGGTGGAACATGTCGTAGAAGGAGGCGACGCTCTGCGCGAACGCGGGCGTGGTGTCGAGCGCTTCGGCAACAGCTTCGAAGGCCTCCGGAGGAAGCCATCCATACTGCTCCTGAGCCAGGTGCAGTGCGGGGATGATCGCGCTCTTCGCATTGGGATAGCGCGCAGCCACCGCTTCGATGCGCTCTATGAGCGCGATCGCGTTGTTGTCGCTCATCGAATCTGCCTTCAGTCGCCTCGCCGCATGCCGGTAACCAACCGACTCACGGGACCGAACCTCCACACACGCACGATGATCCACGCGCGCGGCGATTCGCTCGGAGCGACACTACCCCATGCCGAGGGCCTCGTCCACGCGCAACGACGACGGCCGCCTCGCGGTGTGCGGGGCGGCCGTCGAGGCACTTCGATAGTCGTCTGGAACAGACGCTGCTGCAGCCCGGTCAGATGACCGAGATGCGGCCACACCATGCGCGGTTGACGATGCGGTCGTTGCGATCAGCGACCACGACGTCACGCTGGCTGGCAGCTGCGACCTTTGTGCAGATCACGACGTCCACTGCGCGGCTACCGTCGCGAGCGACCAGGAAGTCGCGGCCCGTGCCACCGTCGAGTCGGTCAGTACCGATGCCACCCGACAGCACGTCAACGCCGGGTCCGCCGGCCAGCTTGTCGTTGCCCGGGCCCCCGTCGAGGCGATCCGCACCGGCCTGGCCGGCGAGGATGTCGTTACCGAAGGCACCGTCGAGCATGTCGTTGCCGTTCCAGCCACCGAGGTTGTCGTTGCCGGCTCCGCCGAACAGGTCGTCGTTGCCCGAACCGCCGCGCAGCGTGTCGTTGCCCAAGCCGCCGATGAGCAGGTCCGCGAACGCGGTGCCGATCATCACGTCGTTGCCGGCCGTGCCCGTCTGGGGGAAGCCCGACGGAGCCTTGGCGCGATTGACGACTTCGCAGTCAGCGGTCGGTGACAGGATGTCGAGGTAGTCGAGGTTCGCCGTGTCGGCTTCCGCGGCGAGGGGATTCGTGCCGCAGTCGACCAGGTCGGCCTCGACGTCGTTCGCCGCGTTGATCGTGTCGACACCCGCTTCACCGCTGAGCTGGTCGAATCCGGCCCGACCGTCGATCGTGTCGTTGCCGCGACCACCGAAGAGCGTGTTGGTGATGCTGGATCCGAGCAGCGTGTCGTTGCCGTCGCCACCGCTCGCGCCTTCGACGTCGAGCGCGACGTTGTCGTTCTCGCCCGCCTCACCGTCGCCGCCCGCCGTCCCGAGGTCGACGGTGATGGCCGTAGTGCGAGCACCCTCGAACCCGGTGTCGCCGTAGTTCACCGTGTCGAAGCCCGCGCCGCCGTTGACCGCGTCAGCGCCATCCGAGGTCGACGTGTCGAGGGTCGGGGGCGTGTTGACGGTCTGGTGCGCTCCGGGGAAGAGCTGGTCGTCGCCGTCGTCGCCGTTGACCGTGTCGAGTCCGTCGCCGCCGCCGACGAAGTCAGGGCCCGCGCCGCCACTCACGGTGTCGTTGCCGAGGTCGCCGTAGAGCGTGTCGGCACCGTCGCCGCCGGTCAGGGTGTCGTTGCCGGCACCGCCGTAGGCTCGGTCCTGGCCCGCGCCGCCCGCGACCGTGTCGTCGCCGGCGTCGCCGGTGACGAAGTCATCGCCGTCTTCACCTGACACCGAGTCGTTGCCCGCGCCACCATGCAGCTCGTCGTTGCCGACGCCGCCGGTGAGCGCATCGGCTCCAGCGCCACCGATCAGCGTATCGTTGCCTGCCTCGCCGTTCAGCGTAGCGGGGACCGTGGCCAGGAGGCTGCTCGCGTCCACGTCATCGTTGCCGTCGCCAGCATTGATCGTCACGCCGGTGTAGGCACCGGTGCATGTCACCGAGTTCGGGTCGGTCTGCACGCAGGTCGCTGCGGTTCCTAGGGTGACGCCGCCGGCATCAGTGAAGACGATGTCGGTCGCGGTCTGGTCGACCAGGAGGTTTTCTGCCTGGCCGGCGGTCGACGTGTACGTCAGGACCGTGCCGGTCTGGTTGACCGTGCCGGCCAGGGCCGTGCCGCCCATCGCGAGCAGCCCGATCGCCGCCACGCTAACCCCGAGTGCTGCCTTGCGCACCTGTGTGCCTGCAAACATCGTATCTCCCTGGATCCCGAAATGCAGCCGGACGACCACGTCGCCGGCGGGCGCCCTGTGACGCCACGGGACGAGGTATACGGTGGTGACCGGGCGGCCAACAACCGGAGATTTTCAGCTTGCGACAGGCATCGTGAGCAACACGTAGGTTCAGGGGACGGGCGGATCGAGGCCGCGTTTATTGCTGTTCAAGCAATCACACGTAGCACCACGGAGTGGGCGATGGGGCGGAGGACCGGACTCGAACCGACTTCCGGACGCAGGAGAGCCGGTGCTTCCGAGCGGCATGTCCGAGCTTGCTCGAGCATGACCGAGGAAGTTCCGGCGTCGTGGAGCGCAGCGACACCCGCCGGAGGACAGCGACGGCGGAGCAGGATGCGGAGCCGAGCGGTTCCGAGGTTCGCGTCCGGCAGCCCGAGCCGCGGCCCGCGAGCAGGCGGCCGCTGCCTCGACCTACCGGTCGACGTCGCCCATCACCGCATCCACGCTACCGACCGTCGCGATCAGGTCAGCCATGAGCTCGCCACCGACCATCGCGCTCACGGCCTGCAGGTTGACGAAGCTCGGACCGCGCCACTTCACGCGCCAGGGCTTCGTGCCGCCGTCGCTCACGATGTACACGCCGAGCTCGCCGCGCGGGCTCTCGACCGTGGAGTAGATCTCGCCGGCCGGCACCTGGAAACCGTGCGTCACGAGCTTGAAGTGGTGGATGACCGCTTCCATGCTCGTGTGCAGCTCCGCGCGCGGCGGCAGCACGACCTTGCGGTCGTCGGCCATGATCGGGCCCTCGGGCAGTCCGTCGAGCACGTTGCGGCAGATGCGTGCACTCTCGAACATCTCCTCGATGCGCACGAGGTAGCGGGCGTAGCAGTCGCCGGTGTCGAGCACCTTGCTCTGCACGTCGAGCTCGCGGTAGGCCGAGTAGGGCGCCGCAGTGCGCAGGTCCCAGTCGACGCCGGAAGCGCGCAGGTTCGGCCCGGTCGTGCCGAGCGCGATCGCGTCGTCGGCCGACAGGTAGCCGACACCGATGAGCCGGTCCTTCCAGATCGGGTTCTCGCTCAGCAGGTCGACGTACTGCTCGAACCGCTTCGGCAGCTCGTCGACGAGGTCACTGGCCGCCTGCCAGAACGCGGGCGGGATGTCCTCGAAGAGCCCGCCGATCGCGAAGTAGCGCGGGTGCATGCGGTAGCCCGCGGCCATCTCGAACAGGTCGCTGATCGAGTCGCGCTCGCGGAAGGCGTAGAAGAACGGGGTCATCGCGCCCATCTCGAGCGCCGACGTACCCAGCCAGACGAGGTGCGAGTAGATGCGGTCGAGCTCCATGAAGAGCACGCGCAACCACTCGGCGCGACGCGGCACCTCGAGCTGCAGCAGGCGCTCGACACCGCTCGTGTAGGCGTAGCCGCCGAAGTAGAACGAGAGGTAGTCCATGCGGTCGAAGTACGGGATGGCCTTCCACCACGTCTTCTGCTCGATGTTCTTCTCGATGCCGGTGTGCACGTAGCCGATGTGCGGCACGCACCCGGCGACCTCCTCACCGTCGAGCAGCAGGTCGAGCCGGAGCACGCCGTGCGTCGACGGGTGGTTCGGGCCCACGTGCAGCGACATGAGCTGGTCGCGGATCTCGGGGTCGTGCGGCGGGTGCAGCTCCGACGGGATCGGTGAGGGGATGCGTGAGACGGGCATGGTCTAGAGCTCCCGCACGGAGTTGGTGAACTTCACCGGCTCGCCGCCGATCGGGTAATCCTTGCGCAGCGGGTGGCCGACCCAGTCGTCGGGCATGATCAGCCGCCGCAGGCCCTCGCGGCCCGTGAACTCGATGCCGAAGAAGTCGAACGCCTCGCGCTCGTGCCAGTCGGCCGTCGGATAGACGGGGATCAGGCTGGGGAGCTGTTCGCCCTCCGCGACCCAGACCCGCAGGCGAACGCGCGGCGCACCTGCGACGAGCTTCGTGACCATGTAGTCGACGTTGAAGCGTGCGGGATGCTCGCGCTCGGAACCGTCACGGTCGCACGGGGAGATGTCACTCAGCAGCGCGAAGCCCTGGTCGTCGCGCAGGAAGGTGGCGGCTGCAGTGAGCGAGGCGGGAGCCACGGTCACGGTCACCTCGTCGCGGAACACGGCCCACGCGGCCGACTCGCCCAGCTCCCCCACCAAGGCGGCGGCGGTCTGCGTGGCGATCGCGAGCCCGCGGTGGTCGACGCTCGTCGAGGGGGTGCGGCCGCGCTTGGCGGCATCGACGTCTTCGCGCTGGAGCACGCTCGTGGAGGGACCGCGGCCACGTCCCTGGGGATCGGGGGCCGACGGGTCGGCGGGGATGCCCTCGCCGGCGGGGTGGATGGCGTCGGTCATGCGAACACGCCTTCCTCTGCCTCGCGCTGCACGCGGAGCCAGTCCTCGTAGCGCTTGTGGGACTGCTCGCTGCCGACCTCCTGGAGGAAGGCGGGCTTCTCACCGCGGCGGATCTTCTTCTGCAGCAGCATGAAGCCATGCATGAGCTGCTCGGGGCGGGGCGGGCAGCCCGGCACGTGCACGTCGACCGGCACGACCTTGTCGGCGCCCTGCACGACGGCGTAGTTGGAGAACATGCCGCCCGACGAGCTGCATGCACCCATCGCGATGACCCACTTCGGCTCGAGCATCTGGTCGTAGACCTGGCGCAGCGGCGGTGCCATCTTCTGCGAGAGGCGACCGGAGATGATCATCAGGTCGGCCTGGCGCGGGCTGGCGCGGAAGACCTCGGAGCCGAAGCGCGCGAGGTCATAGCGCGAGGCCGTGGTGCCCATCATCTCGATGGCGCAGCAGGCGAGACCGAAGATCGCGGGCCAGAGCGAGTTCGACTGCGCCCAGTTGACGGCCTTGTTGACCGTGGTCAGGAGCACCTTCTGCTCCATGTCCTCGGCGGTCAACTCCTTGGCGGGGTTCCGGCGCAGGTTCGGGTCGAGCTGCAGGAGCTGCGACTGGGGGAGCCGGCCTGAGTTGTACTCGTGGTACGCCTGCTGCAGGTTCGGGTCGCTCGCGGGCACGTAGGCGCCGGCATTGGCGTCGTGGCCCGAGGGCGGGAAGGTGCGGGAAGGATCGGGCTGCTGGGGCATGGAGGTCGTTACTCCCATTCCAGGGCGCCGCGGCCCCATACGTAGATGTACCCGACGGCGAGGATCGCCGTGAAGACGAGGAGCTCGATCAGGCCGAAGGTGCCGAGCTCACCCAGCACGAGGCCGAGCGGGATCATGAACACCATCTCGATGTCGAAGATGATGAAGAGCATGGCCGTCAGGTAGAAGTCGATCGGGTTGCGCTGGCGACCGGCGTGACCGGTGGAGACGCCCGACTCGAAGGCGAGGCGCTTGTTGCCCGCGACGTCGGGGCGCGTGGAGCGCGTGCCGAACGCGAAACCGAGGGCGATCAGGCCCGTGGGGATCATCAACGCGACCAGCAGGAACATGCCGATCGGGATCCAGCTCTCGAGTGTCATCGCCTCGCGCTCGCCTTCGCTTCGTGCTCTGACGCGCGGGCACGGGGACCACCCGCTCGCGCGTCGGCGACCGTAACCAGCGGTCACCAACGATGAGCCTACCCCAAATGACCGGAGGCGGCCACGCGGCGGTCGGGCGGGCCGCCCTCGGCGTGGGACGGTGAGGAAACCACACTGCCGTGGGATGCTCAGCGCATGCCTGCGACAGGATGTCGTGGTGCGTCCATGACAGCGTCGCCGCACGGATGTGGCGAAGGATGGCAGACATGAGCATCAACGGAATCAACGGCCTCGGTGGAC
>JAOPYW010000138.1 GCA_025964405.1 Thermoleophilia bacterium
CTCTACGTGCGCAAGTCGGGCACGATCGCCCAGATCGCGACGGTGCCGCGCATCGTGCTGCAGGCCTCGTGCCTGGCGCTGCTCCTGCTGCTCGTCACCGGTTTCCTGAGCGTGCCGTTCCTGCCGCGCCCGTTCGGCTGGTCGCGTGACTACGAGTTGCTCTTCTGGGGCGCCATGTTCCTGAGCGGCTTCGGTATCTGGTGGGGCTGGCAGCAGCGCACCTCGCGCTGGTAGTCAGCTCACGGCCCGATGGCCGAACCGGCGCCGGTGCGGGTGGCGTGTGCGTCGGTCACCGAGTCGGAGCGGTTCGCGAACGCGGTGGAGGCGAGCGCGAGCGTCGCGCCCCGCTCGTCGCGCACGCGCCATCGCCACTGCTCACGACCATCGAGGTAGACCTCGAACCGCGAACCCACGGCGGCGGCCTTGAAGGCCGTGCATGCCGCATGGGCCTCAGCCGTGCTGCGGAAGGTGCGTCCCGACCAGCCGAGCCGACGGCCGGCGTCGTCGAGCAGCCACCATGCCGGCTTGCCTGACGTAGCGCCTTCCGCGACGACGAACTTCATCGCGTCAGGCGTCGAGGGCGACGGCCGTTCGCGCCCCGCCGAGCGTGTCGAGGGCCGCACGTGCTTCCATGCGGATGGTCGTGAAGATCGGCGTGTCACGTTCGGTGTAGGAACTCGCCTCGGTGCCGCGCATCGCCATCATCAGGTCGAGGAAGTCGTGCACCGAATCGGTCTCGAACGCCGTCATGAACTCCTGGTCGTCGATGCCGAACGAGAACGCGGTGTTGAGCTTGATGCTCGGCCACTGGCGACCGATCACCGCGTGTTCGCGCATCATGCGGCCACGTTCCTCGGGCGGCAGCGCGTACCAGCGGCGCTGCTTCACGAAGGGGTACATGATGAAGTACTTGCGCTCCACGGCGGGGGTGACGGCCAGTGGGCGCTGCTTGAGGAAGCCTGCTTCCTCGGCGGCCTTCGTGTACTGCGACCCCTTCGTCGTGCCCGTGTAGAGGTAGGTCGTCTCGAGGTACGTGCCGAGCTGGGTCGAGAAGATGTCGGTCTGCGACTGCTGCAGCAGCTCCAGCTCGGGGGTCGCGCGCCACGTCATGAAGTCCATGTCGGGGCGGATGCCCACGGCGGTGTAGGTCGAGAGCACGAGCTTCTCACCCCAGGCCTCGAGCACCTCGGCGAGCTCGGCCTTGTGCTCTTCGCGAACCTCCTCGGGAAGCCGTCGCCAGGCAGGGTCGAGCTTGTAGCAGGTCCAACTCACGAACTGGCGCGGCGCATCGCGCCCCTCCTCGACCACGCCGTGCGGCAGGTTCGGGGTAGGAGCTGTGGGTGTGGTCGGTGTGGAGGAGTCGGTCATCGTGGGTTCATGGTGCCAGATGGGCGGCGAGGTCGTCGAAGTCGTCGGCGGATGAGCCGATCTGCACCGACACCTCCTCGTTGCTGGGGAGCGATCCCTGCACGAACAGGTCGCGCAGGAAGTCGGCGGCCTTGCCGTCGAGGAACCAGTCCTCGCCGTGCTCGCGCCGCAGCCATTCGATGACCTGTGCGCTCGTGCGCCACGCGCGCAGGTAGTCGGCGGCGTACAGGCCCGGATCCATGTCGCTCGCGAACTGGCTCGTCGGGTAGCCCATGCGGGTCGCCGTCGCGAGGTACTCCGAGTAGCGTTCGGGGTTCTTCGGGTCGCGCGGATCACGCCAGAACGCGAGTTCGTAACGCAGCTTCGCGCCGTAGCGGCGGAACAGCGATGCATCCACGAACGCACTCTCGGCGCACACGCGTTCGGCGTCGGCCCGCGAGAGGCCGAAGTGGCGCTCGTGCCAGAGCGGTTCGTGCGTGATGCGCTCGACGACGTAGGAGTAGATCTCCGTGAGTGCGTTGTCGGGCGACACGTACCGATGTTCGAAGGGGAGCTGGTCGCTCGTCAGTCCGAAGTGGAGGGCGTGTCCGGCCTCGTGCAGGAACGCCTGGTAGTCGGTGATGCCACCCGTCGGGCGCACGATCAGGTGCACCTCCTCGGGCACGCGCACCGGAATCACGCACGCGCGCGGATCCTTCTCGGGGCGGTCTTCGAGGTCGGGCAGGATGGTAGGGATCTGGTCGAGCGGGAACCCGAGTTCGGCCACGGTCAGCGCACATACCTCGGCGAGGCGCTCCTGCGTGAACACGTGGTCCCAGTGGTGCAGGGAGCGGATGAAGGCCGCGTGCGCGCGCGAGGGGCGTCGCTCGTCACGCCCCAGTATGGCCGGGAAGAGCGTGTCGGCCTGCGCCGCGTATGCGTCGGCCGTTCGCGCGCTCACCTCCTGTACCTGGTCGGAGAACCGCTGCAGGTCGATGCCCATGCGCGCCTCGGCGATGGCGATCTCGCCGTCGAGCCCGAACACCTCCGAACGCAGCTCCTGGGAGCGTGCCGCCAGCTCGACCTCGCGTGGGGCGAACTCGTCGTCGGCCTCGCAGAGCAGGGCGTACGCGCGTTCGCGGCGGTCGTAGTCGGCCTCGGATGCGAGCAGCGCGCCGAGCCCGTTGATCGAGATCTCCTCGCCCTCGAACGTGCCGCGCCATGCCAGCTGTGCATTCATGAGGTCCTGTGCCTCGCGCACGACCTCGCCCGATGCGACCGAGTCGGCGGCCTCGAACCAGAGCCGGTTGAGGCGGTCGCGCTCGACCTCGTCGGTGGCGGCGGCGCGCGCTGCCCCCAGCGCGTCGAGCTGTTCGCGCGTGTAGAGGTGGGCGTACGTCTCGTAGATGTCTGCGAAGCGCGACTCGCCCTGCAGCCCGACGATCACCTGGCGTGCGTCGTCGGAGCTCTCGATGTAGTGCTGCTCGATGGCAGCGGCGAATTCGTCGGGTGAGCGTACGGTCGTGGTCATGCCCGACAACCTATCCGAGCCGTGTGACGCGTGCGAGACCCATTCGCACGTCGCGACGTCGATTTCGGCGTTCGTCACGAGACTGCGACGAACTTGGCACAGACACTTGACGATATTCCCCTTGCCGTGGTCCACTTGCAGTAGCGACAATAACCTAGTGATTGAAGCCCGATGCATTCCCCTGCCCCCCGCCACCGCAACGACGCGATCTCGCCGCTCCTCCGAGCAGGCGCAGTCGACCGTGGAGTTCGTCGGGGTGCTGCCGCTGCTGGCGTTCGCCGCGTTGGCATGTCTGCAGGCGTTGCTCGTGGCGATCACGCTGGTGCTCGCACAGCATTCGGTCGACCGAGCTGCGCAGCCGCACGCCACGCGATCGCAGGTCGCTCGATCACTGCCGGCGGGCTGGCGAAGGGGCATGACGCTGCAGCACACGAAGCATTCGGTGGAGCTGTCGCTGCGTGCGCCGGCCGTCCTTCCGGGCGTGGGCCGCGTGCTGCGCATTCATGCCACGGCACCCGAGGTGCGGCCGTGATGCCGCGCCGTGAACGTGGCAGCGTGCTCGTCGAGGCGATCGTCGCCGTGCCGGCCTGCATCGTCTGCGCCTTGGCCATCGCCGACGGTGGCGCCCTCGTGCGTGACCGGCTCGCCGTGACGCAGGCGGCCACCCGAGCTGCTCGCGCCCAACTCACCGGAGGAGACGTTCGAGGCGCCGCGCGCGCCGCGCTCCCCGCTCGCCTGCGCAGCTCCATGCACGTGCGGGTCGCGCGCGGAGTGATCACCGTCGAAGCAACGAGCCGCCCGACCGTGCTGCGCGTGCCCGGTGGCGTGGCGCAGCGATCGCAGGTCGCGATCGACGCAGGAGGTGCCCGATGAATCCCGTGCATGTGCTCGTCGGAAACGATCCACGCGCCGAGGCCATGTGGTCGGCTGCGTTCGGCTCGACGATCGACCTCTACCGCTTCGCCACGAACGTCGACGCGTTCGGACGCCTGTCGAGCGCCGAGGCGCCGATCGACCTCGTGGTGCTGACCCCCGCCCAGGACGGCCCCTTCAACCTCACGTCCGAGCAGCTCCTGGCGCGCGTGTTCGAAGGTCCGCTCGGATCGAGCCGGGCGCTCGCGAACCTCCACGTCATCGTGGTGGGGGAGCAGGTCGCCCGCCGTCACCCCCGCATCGCATCGGTGCGTACGCTCGAAGCGGCGATCCGCCTCGTGAAATTCGGTGAGGTCGACACGCGCATGAACCGGTCGGCCGCCCCGGTCGCCGCGACGCCGCGCATGCCCGAGGCGCGCCCGTCGAACCTGTCGGGCATCGCGACCGAGCGTGTCGTGCCGACCGGCTCGTCGCGCATCCTCGATGGCGCCGACAGCTTCTCCGGTGGCGTCATCTCGAAGATCTGGGATGCCGTCGATCGCGCATCGCACGCCCATGACGTGCAGCCTGACATCGAGCGCGCCAACGACACGCGCGCCCCCATCACGGGTGGCGGCGCCCCGACCGCACCGGCTCCGTCCGGTGGTCAGCGCGAGCAGGCCGCTCGGGCGGCGGGCACGAAGGCGCTCGCGCAGGCGCCGGCACAGCTCTTCACGAAGGCCACCAGCGCGGGTTTCATGGTCACGTCGCAGGGCGCCGCAGCGACGGCTCCGGCCGCGGGCGCGGGCGCGCGCCCGGCGGTGCCCGGCGTGCAGGTCGGCGGCATGGTGCCCGTGCAGGGTGGGGGCATGGCCGCGCAGGTCGGTGCCCCGGGTGAATCGATCGAGGTCGCGACCGGGCAGCTGCTCCCGGCGCGACAGTTCCAGTTGGCCGAGGCTGGGTATCGCGGCCAGACGACGCGCGGCGGGGTGCCGCAGGCCTCGTCGCACCACGCCATGGGCGGGCAACCCGTGCCGCCGGCGCTCGCGTCGCAGGTGCAGTCGATGATCTACGGCGGGGCGGGCAACGACCCGATGCTCACCTGGTCGGGCAACAACCACGGTGCCATCGTCGCGACCGGCGTGCCGGTGCCGCAGCCGTCGCAGCGCGCCGCGCAGCCTGCGCCGCACGCACAGCCCGTGGCGCCGATGCAGTCGATGGCGTCGGTCCGGGGCGTGGCACCCGTGCGAGCGACGCCGGCCGCCGTGCCGATGCAGCCGCCCGTGGGCGTCTACGGGGGCGGGCCGGTGCAGGCTGCCGCTCCCCAGCGAGCACCGCTCGCGGCGCCGCACTTCACGCAGGCTCCGCAGCTGGCGCACGACCCCTTCCTGGCGCGCGCCGAGGCGGGCGGCGGTGACGTCAGCTTCGGCTGAGTCGCGGCACGAAGTCGTCACACTTCCGTGACGATGCGCGCGACTGGCGTGCGTGCGTTGCACCCATGATGGACGCGTGTCGATACTGCTCGCCTCCCACTCCTACCGCCCAACCCGTGCCGAACGACGCACGGCCCCCGTGCGCGGTGATGAACGGGGGAGCGCGGCGATCCTGGTCGTGGGCATCCTCGTCGGGGCGGCCTTCCTGATCGCGCTGCTCGGAGCGGTCGGCGGTACCTACGTGGCGCACGCTGAGCTCCAGCAGGCGGCTGACATCGTGGCGGCGAGTGCGGAGCGTGGAGGAGACGGGCCGGGCGGCGAGGCCCAGCGCCTCGCGCGGAGCAACGGGGCGCGGCGCGTGCGCCTGACGACGGCAGTCGACGGGCGCATCCACGTGGTCGTGCAGCGAGCGGCGCCGCGGCTGTTCGGCGTGCCGGCCGGCACGATGCTCGAAGCGGAGGCGTGGGCGGAGCCGGCCGTGGTGGGCGTGGGCGACGTCGGGCCGAATCCGCCGGGTCAGTACGCGGGGCCGCTACAGGTCGTGCAGGGCGGCGCGCGCGCCTGCCCGCGTGTGGCTGACGCGTTCAACGTGATGGCTGCCGCGGCCTCGCATGACGGGGTCGGGCTGGCCGCGACGAGTGGCTTCCGCACCTTCGCCGAACAGGCGGTGCTCTACGCGCAACTCGGACCGCGCCTCGCTGCGGCTCCCGGCACGAGTCGCCACCATGACGCAACCGAGTTCGACATCGCGGTCGGTCCGGCCGGGTCTCCGATCCACCGCTGGCTCGTTGCGCACGGCCCCGGGCACGGCTTCATCCAGCGCTACTCGTGGGAGCCGTGGCACTGGGGCTTCGTGGCGGGATGCTAACCAGGCCTTGCCCGTTTACCGCTTCGGCGTGCGGACAATCCCCTTTCATCCACGCGAAGGGGCCTCATGGAAACGCGCGACGTCATCCTGATCATCATTGCCGCACTCATCGTGCTGGCAGTGCTCGCACTGCTCATCCGTTCGTTCCGCGGCCGGCAGCGGGTGCGCCACCTCGAGCAGGATGCACTCGCGCGCCGCGAGGCGGCGTCAGATCGCATCGCGGAGTCGCAGGCCATCCAGGCCGACGCCGAACAGGAACGCCAGCGTGCGGCAGCGGCGGCCGCGGAGGCGGAGCGGCTGCAGGCGGAGGCCGACGAGCGGGCCCAGCGTGCGCTCGAGCACGAGGCTGATGCCGCGACGGTTCGTGACGAGGCAGCCGATGAGATTCGCCGGGCGAAGGCCGCCGAGGCGCAGCTCCACGACCGCCGTTAGGCCGCCGGCCGTCGAGCCGGGGTTGCTGCCGACCGAACAAGGTAGCATTGGTAACATGCCCGCCCCCCTCGAGATCCTCGCCGCACTCCCCGATGTCGCTGGCACCTCGATGGCGGCGCACGCGGTGGAGAACATCCCCGTTGCGCTGTCGATCGTCAAGGCGATCCGTGATGACGACGGGGTGGTCACCGACTTCTGCGTCGAGTACTCGAACCTCGCCGCGTCGGCTGCCTCCAACGATCGCACCGAGACCTACGGCAAGGCCTTGTTCGACCTCATCCCCGCCTTCCGTGAAGTGGGCATGTTCGACCAGTTCGTGCGTGTGCTCGAGACCGGTGCGCCCTATACGGAGGAGAATGTCCGCCTTGCCGGCACCTACGGCGACATCGAGTACGACACGCTCATCGACGTCGTTGCGACGCGCCTCGACGACGAGCACGTGCTCACCGTGTCGCACGACCGCACGACCCAGCACCAGATGTCGGTGCGCCTCGTGAACGTGCAGGAGGCGTTGGGGCGTCGCGAGCAGATGGAGCGGCAGATCAACGCGGTCAATGCGGGTCTCATCGAGGACCTCGTGGGCGTGCAGCGAGCGATCGACCAGAACGACCTGCGCGAGGCGCGACGTCACGCAGCGAACGGCACACGCCGCGCCGCCGAAGTCGTGACCGGCCTCCGCGACGTGATCCGCACCGGTCCATAACTGCTCATACCTACTCCGCACGCGGGTGCGGACGGGAACCCCTCGGGTAGAGTGGACCGAATGGTCCAGTGATGGTCTCCTGAGCTGAGGACACCGTCACGGCGATCACCACCGAGCACGGGGGAGTTCCATGGGACTGGGGCGTGGGTCTGCAGGGGGAGTGAGGCTGCGTGCCGGGCATCCGGCGGCGCTGGCCTACGATCGGATACGCGACCGGGCCTGGAACCTCGCCTTGAACGTCACCCATGACCAGGATCGCGCGGCCGACGTCATCGTCGCCGTGTTCGACGCATGCGCGTGTGACCCCCAGGTCGACTGGAACGACGACGTTGCACTCCTGCGAGACGTGCGCCGGCGCGCGCTGGTCGCAATGGAGGGGTCGACGGGGCCATCAACGGCGCTGGCGACCGAGCTGGCGCACCTGACGCCCGTGCAACGGGAAGCGGTCGAGCTCGCCGTCATCGGCGGCTGCACGCCGGCGCAGATCGCGCGCGCGCTGGGTGCGGCGCCGAATCACGTCACCGTGCAGCTGACGGCAGGGATCAGGGCACTCGCTGCATCAGTGGGACGCGGAGTGCAGCTGCAGGTGTGACCACGCCGAGGCGAGCGCGATGCGGAGCTGCTCGGGATCACGTCGCACCTGCGTCAGCATCAGGCCACCCTGGATCGACGCCATCGTGGCCGTGGTGAGTTCGCGAGGGCGTGCGTCGACATCGAGCAGGCCGTTCGCATGCATCGCCGAGAGGCCCCGATCGAGCATGCCTTCCCAGAGGTCGAATCCTGCAACGAGCTGGGCGCGCACCACCTCGTCGGTCTCCACGAGGTGTGCCGACAGCATCGCCATCGGGCATCCACCGCGCGCGTCGAGGGTCACCTGGAGGTCGACGAGGCAATCGAACCAGGCCCGGATCCCCTCCCAGGTGTGCAGCGACTCCATCATGCTGCGCTGGAGGCCGACCACGTCATCGATCGTCGCGTCGACTGCGGCGCGAACGAGCGCTGACCGACCATCGAAGTAGTGGTAGAGCTGTCCCTTGCTGACACCCGTGCGTGACATGACGAGATCCATGCTCATGTCGGTCGCACCGTGCTCCGCGATCACCTCGACCGCTGCGCGGACGATGCGAGCTCGCGTCGCCCGTCCGCGGGTCGTCGTGGGTGTGGAAGCGCTCATGCCTGCAGATTCTAGCTGGCTCCGGTGGATGGGCATCGGCCGCTCGTCATCACTCGACGCGATCGGGCCCGATTCGCTCGACAGCGCCATCAGCGTCGACCGGCCCTGCCGGACCCCTGGGCTCGGGCATCGCCTGCCGGTCTCGCACTACTCGTCGCGCCCGAAACGGGGTCCGCCGGGCAGCGCTCAGCGAGCCGCGAAGGGGCCGATCGGCGCATCGACGCCAGCGGAACTCGCGACACGCGCCAACGCGGAGGCGACGTGGCGCTGCAACACCTTCGTGTCGCGCTGGCCGGGTTCGAGGTGCACGGCGCGCACGTCGATCGTGTGCGCGGCGCGGTCGCGACGCAGGTCGAGGCGCGCGACGATGCGATCGTGCACGAGGAGCGGCAGCACGTAGTAGCCGTAGGCGCGGATCGGTTCGGGCTTGTAGACCTCGATGATGTGCTCGAACCCGAACAGACGCGGCGCCAGCCGGCGATCCCAGAGCAGGTTCTCGAAAGGGCAGAGGAGGGCCGCTCCCCGCGGGGCTCCATCGATCTCGACCCCGGCCGGCACGAAGACGTCGTGACCCCCGTCGTCCACCTGCAGTCGCCGCACGCGTCCCGCGGCGACGAGCGCCTCGAGCTGCGCCGCAACCGCGCGCTGACGGCCCTGTAGCCGACAGTGCTCGACCACTCCCTGTGCCGTCAGCGCACCACGGGCGTCGATCGCCCGCGCGGCGTAGTCGCGCACGAACGTCGCGTCGTCCGGAACCGGTGCCGCGCGCCACGAGGCCGGGATGACCCGCTCCGCGAGGTCGTACACGCGCTGGAACCCGTCGCGCCGCGCCGTCGTCAACTCGCCGCTCGCGAACAGGAACTCGAGCGCTCACTTGGCCGGCTTCCAGTTCCACATGCCGCCGCCACCGCCTCCGTCGAACGCGCGCACGGGGAGCGGACCCTCGTCGCGGATGCGGGCGAGCACCTCGACCTCGAGCCCCCAGTCGCGTGCGATGCCGGCGCTCCAGGTGCCCCGCTCCTCGCGCTCGACCATGCGCCGTCGCATCAGCGGGTAGTCCTCGATCGCCACGAGGCAGGCCTCGTGGGCCCAGTACTCGAAGATGCGGCCCGCACCCAGCAGCTCGTTCTCGACGTTCGCGCCGTACCGGCCGATGCGCGACCCGATGGTCAGCCGGTGCGCCCGCTCCACCGCGGAGATCGAATCCAGCTGCACCGCCTGGAGCCGGTGCACGAGCCCGGCCACGTCATCCGCGGTCGCACTCCGCTGCGTCGCGAACCCCTGGCGTGCAACCACGAATCGCCGAAGGCACGGCACGTCGATGCGATCGGGGCTGCTCACGCCGGTTCGAACGCACGGGGGAGCACGACGTCAGCCCACGGCTTCGTCGGCAACAGGCGCGCCTGCTCGAGCGTCACCCATCGCAGCTCGGCCACCTCATCGTCCGCATCGACGATCCCGCCCGTGATGCGGCACCGGTAGCACGTCATCACGATGCTTGCTTCGTCACCGCTCGAGTAGGTGAGGTGGAACGCGGGCCCGCCGTGCACGGAGTGCAGCGATTCGACGACCACCTCGAATCCGGTCTCCTCGAGCGTCTCTCGAACGACGGCGTGCTCGGGGTGTTCGTCAGGTTCGACCGAGCCTCCCGGCAGCATCCAGAAGTCACCCTCCGAGCTCCGCAGCAGGAGCAGTCGTCCGGCGTCGTCGAAGATGAGCGCCGCCACGTGCGGCAGGAGCAGTACGCGCGGGCCCACGAGGGTGCGGAGTTCGCGGAGGTAGTCAGACATCGCCATGGTCGCGCGACTCCCGCAGGGTGTCAGTTCGCGGCAGCGCGCTCGAGCCGCGCCACGTGCGCCATGAGTGACTTGCGCTGGGCGCGGAGCACCGGCAGCATGCGACCCTCGCTCCACGCGGCGTCGACCTTGGTCGGCACGCGCAGGAGCGCAGCGCGCTCCTCGGCGTCGGGCACCAGTGCGACGAGGCGTGCGTGCAGTTCGAGCACGGCCTGGTCGGGACCGGGGGCGACCTGTCCGCCGGTCGGCAGGCCGAAGGCCGGCACGCCGTTCGGCTGTGAGATGTGGTTCGCCTTGTTGGATTGTCCGCCGATGTCCATGCGGGCAGTTTACGCGGTATCCGACGGCTGCGGCGGCACGTCTCCGTCAGGGGCCGTCCGTAGGTCGAGCTGCCACCAGCCCACGTCGACCCACCGGTCGAGCTTGGAGCCGATGCGCTCGTAGTGGGCGACCTTGCGGAAGCCACGCGACTCGAACAGGCCGACGCTCCCCGGGTTGGGGAGCGATATGCCGGCCATCGCATTCGCCATTCCGAGGGCCCGCAGGCGCACGAGCACTGCGTCGAGCAGTTCCGCGCCGACGCCCTGTCGGCGCACCGAGGCGTCGAGGTAGATCGAGACTTCCTGCGACCAACGGTACGCCGCCCGCGTGTGGAACGGCCCGGCATACGCATAGCCCACCACCGCGCCACCTCGTTCCGCGACGAGCCAGCAGGTCGCGGCCGCCATGCGCGCGGCGAACTGCTCGGCGGTCGGCGGCTCCTCCTCGAACGAAGCGACGGAATCGGTGACGTAGGGTGCATAGATCGCAGCGATCGCGGCTGCGTCGTCGGGGGTGGCAGGTCGGAGCATGACCGACACCTACCCGACGCCCCGGGCCGTGACGCGCCCGGCTGCCTGACCGGTAGGGTGCAGCCCGATGACCGCCGACGAACCACCCCGAGACGTGACGCCGGCCCGCCCGGCGCTCGGCGTGATGTCACTCGTGGTCTTCCTGGTGGGGGTCGCCAGCCTCGGCGCCGAGATCGCCGCCGCCCGCCTGCTCGCCCCCTACTTCGGCGCGAGCACGATCATCTGGGCGAACACGATCGCCACCGTGCTGCTCGCGCTGTCGCTCGGCTACGCCCTCGGCGGCCGCCTCGCCGATCGCCGCCCGTCGCGCGGCACCCTCGCAGGCCTGCTCATCGTCTCGGGAGCGCTCCTCGGCGCCGTGCCGATCGTCGCGGCTCCCGTGCTCGACCTCGCCAGCGGAGCGCTCGCCGACACCGCCGCCGGTCCCTTCGCGGGCTCACTCGTCGCGGTGCTCCTGCTCATCGCCATCCCGCTCGCGCTGATCGGTGCGGTCACGCCACTCGCGCTCCGCCTGTCGCTCGTCGACGTCGCCAGTGCCGGTCGCATCAGCGGACGCCTCTCCGCCATCTCCACGGCCGGCGCGCTCATCGGCACGTTCCTGTCGGCACTGCTGCTCGTGCCGTTCATCGGCACACGCCGCACGTTCCTCGTCTTCGGACTGATGCTCGTGCTGCCCGGCGTCCTCCTGGCTTGGCGCCGCGCGCGCTCGGGATCCCTCGTCGCACTCCTGCTCGTCGTGGGCATCATCGCGCCCGCTCCGGCCGATTCGAGCCCCGACGGTCGCGTGGTCGCCAGCGCCGACACCGAGTACCAGCACGTGCGCGTGGTCGAAACCGAGAGCCGCCGCCGCCTCCTCGAACTCAACGAGGGCGTCGCGGTGCACTCGGTCTGGGAGCGCGGCGCATGGCTAACTGGCGGCTACTGGGACGAACCACTCGTGCTCGCCGGCCTCGTGGCCGACGCCCCGCCACCCGCGCGCGTGGCGATCCTGGGCGCCGCCGCCGGCACGACCGCCCGCGCCTTCACGCACTTCTACCCGACGACGCACGTCGACGCGGTCGAGCTCGACGGGGAGCTGGAGGAGATCGGCACCCGCTGGTTCGGCCTCGAGACCGGCCCGCGGCTCGACTACGTGCACGCCGACGCCCGGCCCTTCATCCGCACCTCGACCGACACCTACGACCTCATCCTCGTCGATGCGTATCGCCAGCCCTACATCCCGTTCTACCTCACCACGCGTGAATTCTTCGGGGAGCTGCGCGCACGGCTGTCACCCGGGGGCGTCGTCGTCATCAACGTCGGGCACACGCCCGGATCCTCGGAGCTCGAGCGCGTGATCGCCCGGTCGGCGCGCACCGCCTTCGGCCACGTCGTCACCGACCAGTTCGACGACACCAACGTCGAGGTCGTCGCAAGTCGGCAGCCGCTCGCAGCCGCGAACCTCGCCGCGGGCCGCGCAACGCTCCCCCGAGCACTGCAGCCGCTCGCGGACGACGTGGCGTCGCGCATCCGCCCAGCCCGTGTCGGTACGCGCGTGTTCACCGACGACCGGGCGCCGGTGGAGTGGCTCGTTGACGGTTCGCTGCTCGACTTCGCCACGAGCGGCGACGACCTCGGCTGATCGATCACGCGACGCGGGCCCCGCGGCTACAGCAGCTGCATCCCGATGCCGATGCCTGTGGGGCACCGACGACCCACGGTAGGGGCAATGACTCGCAACGCCACCTGCATCAACTGCGGCACCCGCATCGACATGGACGTGATCAGGTTCTGCCCGTACTGCGAGGCGGAGCGTGAACGCGTGCGTGGGTATCGACCGCAGGTGAAGGTGGGCGGGTCGGGGGGCGGCGCGGCGCTGCGCGCGATCGGCTGGTTCGTCGGCGTGCTGGTCGTGGTCGGTGTCGCCCTGGTGATCGTCGGGGCCATCCGCTCCTGACGGCGTCGGTCGTCGATCCGTCGCGACGGCTGCGAATGGCGTACGATTGCTGGCATGAAGATTGGCATCGTAGGTCTCCCCAACGTCGGTAAGTCCACCCTGTTCAACGCGCTCACGCGCGCGGGGGCGCTCGCCGCGAACTATCCGTTCGCGACGATCGAGCCGAACGTGGGCGTCGTGCCGGTGCCCGATGAGCGACTCGACCGCCTGCGTGACCTCAACGCGACCGAGACGCGCACGCCCGAGGTGATTCCGTCGAGCGTGACGTTCGTCGACATCGCGGGCCTCGTGGCGGGCGCGTCGAAGGGCGAGGGGCTCGGCAACAAGTTCCTGGCGAACATCCGCGAGTGCGATGCGATCGTGCAGGTCGTGCGTGCGTTCGAGGATGACAACGTCGTGCACGTCGACGGCAAGGTCTCGCCGACGAGTGACATCGAGACCATCAACACCGAGCTCGTGCTCGCCGACCTCGAGAGCGTGGAGAAGCGACTCGACAAGGCGCGCAAGGAGGCGCAGAAGGTGCCGGCGACCAAGCCGTTCCTCGAGGCGCTCGAAGCGGCGTACGTGCTGCTGTCGGAGGGCACCGTGCTCTACGGCTCCGACGTCGACCTGGCGGCGCTGCGCGACATGTTCCTGCTCACGGCGAAGCCGTCGATCTACGTGTTCAACGTGGAGGAGGACGCGGTCAACGACGCCGACCTCGCCGCGAAGCTCGGCGCGCTCGTCGCACCGGCTGACAGCGTGCTGGTGTGCGCGAGCATCGAGGCCGAGCTGTCGGAGATGGACCCGGCCGATGCGGAGGAGATGCTCGCCGACCTCGGGCTGACGGAGTCGGGGCTGGCGCAGCTGGCGCGCGCCGCGCAGCACACGCTCGGCCTGCAGACCTACATGACCGCGGGCGAGAAGGAGGTCCGCGCCTGGACCATCCCGATCGGGGCGACCGCACCACAGGCGGCGGGCGTCATCCACACCGACTTCGAGCGCGGGTTCATCCGCGCCGAGATCGTGAGTTTCGACGACCTCATCGCGACGGGTTCGGTGCCGGCTGCGCGCGCTGCGGGCAAGGCTCGCCTCGAGGGCAAGGATTACGTCATGCAGGCCGACGACGTGGTCGACTTCCGCTTCAACGTCTGAGGACTGCTCAGACGCTCGGCGCGACCACTTCGACCGCGACCGTCGCGGTGTAGCGGCCGGGGGCCGTCGCATCGCCGAAGCGGACGCCCCATACGAGGTCGACGCTTCCGGTGGCGGAGGTTGCCGTGGTGGCGATGGTGGTGATCGTCGGGGGAACTGCCTTCCACGGATCTCCGTCGCTCGTGGTGCAGGTACCGCCGTCGGCTGCCCAGCCCGGAGCCATCGCAGCGGAGCCGCCGATCGCCTGCACGCACACGCCGAACAGTGACGCCGACGTGCTCCCCGACCACGTGCTCGGTGCGCCGCCGTAGTCGGAGACGACCTCGTTCGCGAGTGCCGACACCGTGGTGCTCGACTGCCCGCCGATGCGTCCCACCGCGATGATCGTGTTCTCGTCGACCACCGTGAAGCCCAGCGTCTGGTCGAGGCTCAACGTGCGGTTCGACCACGTCGTGCCGCCGTCGAGTGACACGCTCATGCGCTTGTACGTGCCCGAGACGATGATGCGCTGCGCATCGAGCACGTGCATGGAGGTGATGTCGTCGGGACCGATGCTCGTGACGAGCGCCCAGGTGGCGCCTGCGTCCGTGCTGCGCCACACGTCCTGGAAGGTCGTGGCGGCGAACAGGGTCGTGGCGGTCGCGTACTCGACGGAGACGATGGCGATGCCGCCGTTCGGAGCACTCGATGCAGCGGTCCAGGTCGACCCGGAGTCACTCGTCCGGATGATCGAACTGCCTCGACCCGCGGCCACGACGACGGCGTCGGACCATGCCGTCACGTCGTTCAGCGCTTCGAACGTCCCCGAGTTGGAACTCGCCCACGACGCGCCCCCATTGGTCGTGTGCAGGACCGTGCCGAGTTCGCCGACGACCCAGGCATGTTCGGCGTCGACGGCCGACACGGCGTTGAGTCGCCGGGGGCTACCGGTCGTCAGGCTGGTCCATGTCAGCCCGGCGTCGACGGAACGGAGTACCGTGCCGCCGTCCCCGACCGCCCAGGCGACGGTGGATGACGCGAACTCGACGCCGGCGAGCGAATTGGTGGTCCCCGACGGCACGACCGTCCAGGTGCCGCCGGTATCGGTCGAGCGTCGGATCACGCCGGCTCCTCCGACCTCCACGAGCAGCTTGCCGTTGGTGGGAGATGACGCGACGTCGGCGAACGTGGTCGAGGTGGCATCCTTGTTGGAGCCCGCGATCGTGGCGCCGTCGCTCGTCCAACCGACCCAGCGGTCGTCGCCTGCGTAGATCGCACGGGTGGCATCGAATGCCCCCACTGCCCAGAGGCTGCCGGAGGTGCCGCTGGCGAAGCGCTGCCAGGTGGATCCACCGTCGGTCGTGCGGAGCGCCTCGCCGTTGGGGCCGACGGTCCAGGCCACGAGGGGCAGTCCGGGCACCGCCGTGATGTCACGCATGGTGAGTGCACCAGGACTGGCGACCTGCGTCCACGTCGTGCCATTCCAGCGGAACACCTCGCCACCTGAGCCGAGCGCGTAGCCGTTCGACGTCGACTCCATCGAGATGCTCGTCCAGTACCGGGATGGCGTCGCGAGCTCAGCCCATGCCCCGGCCGCCGCGCCGCCGGTCGTGGTGTGGAACAACCCGCCGCTCGAGCCGCTGCCGGCGATCCAGATGTCTGTCGATGACGCACCCGACATGCTGATCACGCGCGTCGCCCCTGCGAGCAGGAACGACGGGGCGAACGACGTGCCGCCGTTGGCGCTGCGTGCGACGTACACGGTTGAGCCCGCCTGCACTGCGGCGTAGAGGATGCCGGCCGCGGGCGAATAGAGCCCCCAGGTCTCGGAGCCGGCCGGCAGGCCCGTGATGACACCCGTCAAGACCGTGAAGGTGGGTGTCGGGGACATCGCATTCGTGATGCGGATGACGTTGCCGCTCTCGCCACTGGCATAGAGGGTCGTGTTCGTGCCGCCGTCGACGGCGATGCGGCGCAGCCAGTCGCCGGTGAGCGTCTGTGCTGAGGTGTAGGTGGTCCAGGTCGAACCGCCGTCCAGCGTGCGTTGCATCACACCGCCCGGCCCGACCGTCCACCCAGCGAGGGCCGACAACGCGACGGCGTCATTCGCCACGACGGAGGCCGACTGGCTCCCTGTCCAGGCCGTCGAGGATCGACCCATCGCCGCCGCGGCGCCGTCGCGCTGGCCGATGCGCAGCGAAGCGGAGTCATTGGAGGAGCCGAAGGTGAAGCGGCATGCGCCGGCGGCGGTCGACGTGGTGAGGTTCGCTCCGGGCTGCACGGCGCCGAACTGGAAGCCGACCGGGTTCGTGCAGCCGTTCGTCAGGGTCGTCGCGCTGACGATGGTGGCCGTGACCGTGAGGGACGTCGATGCTCCCGTCGACATCGCCGGAAGCATGGCGAGGAAGGCAGCGACCAGCACCGCCATCGCGCACGTGGGGGGAAACAGGCGGCGAAGCACAGGAGTGCATCGGCCCGGAGCGTAGCGAGCATGAGCGTTTCGCCGGGTGCTCCGATATTCGTCAGCCCCGACGTCGAGGGCCACGCAGTGCTCAGGCCTTGGGCTTCTTGCGGCGTCCGACGACCTTCGCGGTCATCGGCGACGGCTTCTTGCGCCGCTTCGCGCGCGGCTTACGCGGCGACGTCGCCGGAGTGAAGGCGACCGCTGCCGCGACGAGGTCGCGATCGACGCTCGTCGGCAGGATGGGGCGGCCGACGCAGACCATGCAGCGTCCGCAATCCTCGGCCGCGGGATCGTCGAGCTCCTCGGCCACGTAGGCCATGAGGCATCGCCCGCCGCGGGCGTACTCCTGCATGCGGCCGTACTCGGCGTTGCGACGTGTCGTGAGCTCGGTGAAGCGACTGACGTCGAGCGTGAACTCCTCACCGGTGGCGAACCAGCTCGCACCGCGCTTCTCGACCGGCGGATCGATCTCGACGGCGAGCTGGCCCAGCACCTTCTCGGTGAGGGCACGACCGACCTTGGCACGCTTCGCGAGCTCCGTCAGGCCAGTGCCGAGCGGGTACGCCGCACGGGTCGCACGCAGCACGCCGTCGTAGACGCCCGCGGGCGGGAAGGCCTGCGCGATGAAGTAGTCGGTGATGCGGCGGTCGCCATCGCCGTGCAGGAGCACGCCGTACGCGTCGTCGACGGCGCGACCGGCACGGCCGACCTGCTGGTAGTAGTGCGTCAGCGACTGCGGCATCTGGAAGTGCACGACGAACGCCAGGTCGGGCTTGTCGAACCCCATGCCGAGCGCCGGCGTCGCGACCACGGCCTTGACCTCGTTGGCCAGGAGCTTGCGCTCGAGCTCGAGCTTCTCGCGGTCCTGCGGCCCGCCGGGGGTACCCCCGCCCGTGTAGGCGTGCGCGTCGACGCCCTGCGAGCGCAGGAACTCGGCCACCCGCCGAGCGTGCGCCTTGGTGAGCACGTAGACGATGCCGCTCCCGCTGATCTTCGGGAGGTGGTCGGCGAGCCACGCCATGCGTTCGTGCTCGCTCGGGATGTGGATGGCCTGGAGCTGCAGGCTCGCGCGCGACAGTGGACCACGCATCTGTTCGACCGAGTCGCCGAGTTGGTGCACGACGTCCTTCGCGACCGCCTCGCTCGCGGTCGCGGTCGTCGCGAGGATCGCCACGTCCGGCGCGAGCCGCGGAAGGAGGCCACGGATGCGCCGGTAGTCGGGCCGGAAGTCGTGCCCCCAGTCGCTGATGCAGTGCGCCTCGTCGACCACGAACATGCCGATCTCCCCGAGCAGCGGCTCGAGCAGGTTGCGACAGAACGAAGCGCTCGCGAGGCGTTCGGGCGACACGAGCAGGATGTCGACCTCGCCCGCGTGCACCGCTGCGGCGATGTCGCCCCACTCGTCGGTGTTCGTCGAGTTGATCGTGGCTGCCACGACGCCGAGCCGCTCGGCGGCGCGCACCTGGTCGCGCATGAGGGCGAGGAGGGGGGAGATGAGGATCGTCGGACCCGCCCCCTGCTCGCGCAGCAACTTGGTCGTCAGGAAGTACACCGAGCTCTTGCCCCAGCCGGTGCGCTGCACTACGAGCAGGCGCGCCCGCCGCTGCACGAGCGCGGAGATCGCATCCCACTGCCCGTCACGGAACTCGGCCGTCGGGCCCAGCGATGCACGCAGCAGTTCGAGTGCGTGGGCGTGGAGGGCGTCATCGGTCACGGTGGTGGTCATCGCTCCACTGTAGCGAGCCGATCCCCGCTGCGGCACGGCCAGGTGTCACGACTTCGGGTCAGCTCCCACTCGAAACACGCGCGGCGCCCACCAGCTCGGGAGCTGGACGGGCGCCGCGCAGGCACGGGAACGAGCGTCGAGCTACGCCGTCTCGTTGGCGTCGATCTCGCCTGCGAGCACGAGCGACGAGTCGAGTGTCACCTGGAAGTGCTGCTCCTCGAGCGGGATGGCGTAGTCGGTGAGCTGCTTGAGCTCGCTGTCGCCGAGCTGCTCGTTGAGCGTGGCGAGGATCTTCCAGTGCCCGACCTCGCCCGCCTCGGCCATGGTGAGGAACTCGAGGCCGTCGAGCCCGTCGGCGTCGTCGCCGAGGTAGGTCGACATCATCTCGGTGACCTCGCCCTTGGTCTCACGCGCCTGCTCGAGGATGGCGGTCTTCTTGCCGGCGTAGGTCTCGCTTGCGACCAGTGCCTCGCCGCGATCGGCGATCTCGACCGAATCGTCGTGCATCTGCTGCAGCTTCGCCTTGACCGATTCGTCCTCGATCATCGCGCCGATCTTCTCGGTCGCACCGGTGGCGGCCTGCGCGAGGCCGATGACCTCGCCGATCTTGCTTTCGAGCTGCGTCAATTCAGCCATGTGGAACTCCTCTGAGGTGGTTGCCGATCGGAGGGGTTCTCGCCATGTGCTCGGTCGCTAAACGACCGATCCAGCTGCGCTGGTCAGTGCTCGACCGAGGCAGCGGCCCGCGCCTGGCGACGCCACTTCCAGCGCGTGAGGACGGAAGCGTTGACGGCGAGTTCGAGGGCCTCGTGCAACGTCTCGCAGCGGCCCTCGAGCCATGCGGATCGCTCGGCGCTCTGGCGCGTCGCGGCCTGGGCGTCCTGCACGAGCACGCGTGCTGCCATGAGGCGCGAATTCGCATCAACGAGCAGCGCCTCTGCATGCTCGGCGCGGGCCTTGGTGCCGGCGAGTTCCTCACGTGTGAGCACGAGGCGGTCCGACATGCGGGCCAGCTCGGCAAGCATCGCGGGAGCGTCGTCGGAGATGCGCTGGCTCGGCAACGAGGCGGTGAAGGCGCGCGCGAAGGCGTCGGCAGCGGCAGCGGCCGTGCTCGGCTGCGGGGCCGGGGTCGATGTCGGCGCAGGCGTTGCCGCCGTGACCGGGGGGGCGACGGGCGTGACGGCCGCCTGTGCGGGCACTGCCGGCATTGCGGCCGGCGCCGCTTCGACCACGGGGGAGCCGGCCGCGGGCGCAGCCTGGGGCTCACGGACGAAGCGCCGCTGGCGGGCGAGCTCACGGAACTCCGCGCCGAAGGAGCCGAGCGGCGCCGTGTCGGCGAGCGCCGGCGTGCCGCCCTGGCCCACCTGCGGCTCCCATGCGATCTCGCTGCCCGTCGTCGTCTCGACCTTGGTCATGTTCGTCCCTCCACGCTGGCCATGCTCTCCCCGGCATGCTGGCACCGGCGGCGGACGCACCCTCAGGGTCTACATGAGGGTTGTCGGAGCACTGCTCCAGCGAAGACGCGAGGGGCCCGCCGTGGTGGCGAGCCCCTCGTGGTGCGTCAGTTCGTGGTGGCTCAGGCGAAGACGGGAGGCGGACCGCTGAGGCGGTCGAATCCGAGTGCCGTGAGCAGTGATCGAAGCATGGTCATGGTGTCTCCCCGTGCGCGTAGTGCGCGTGATGGGCGTGCGGCGCGTCCCGGTGCCCCGCATCATTCCCGTACCGATACTTCGTCGGAGCTGCTGCCATCGTTGCAGGATCCCGCTCCCAGACCCCGAAAACCCCACCATGCCCAGCCCCTCCGAATCCCATCGGGGCGCCTCCCCCCAGGGCCAGCCCCATGTTCCCGTGCTCCCCGACGAGGTGCTGCAGCTCGTCGCGCCCGAGCCGGGGGTGACCATCGTCGACGGCACCTTCGGCGCGGGCGGGCACGCGCGCCTCGTCGCAGCCCGGATGGCGGGGCAGGGCACCTACGTGGCGGTTGATCGAGACCCGTCGGCGGAGGAGCGGTTCCGGGCGTTCGCCGCGGAAGTCGCACCGCTTGCCACACGGTTCCTGCGCATGCCGTTCCCCGAGGCGTTCACGCAGCTGGCGGCCGAGGGGGTATCCGCCGACGCGGTCATACTCGACGTCGGAGTCAGCTCGATGCAGCTGGACCAAGTCGACCGCGGGTTCGCCTACGCTCATGACGCGCCACTCGACATGCGTATGGATCCATCCGTCGGCGCTACCGCAGCCGACCTGTTGGCGACCCTCGACGCGACCGAGCTGGAGCGCATCTTCCGCGAGTACGGCGACGAGAAGTGGGCGCGCCGCATCGCGCGTGACGTCGTGCGCCGACGCGATGCAGGGCCTGCGATCGAACGGTCCGCCGACCTCGTCGAGATCATCCTCGGAGCCCTGCCGAAGGGCGGCCGGCTCGACAAGGGCGGGCACCCCGCGCGCCGCGTCTTCCAGGCACTGCGCATCGCCGTCAACGACGAGCTCGGCATGCTCGATGCCGGCCTCGACGCTGCCCTGCAGCTCCTCAAGCCCGACGGACGGGTGGTCGTGATGAGCTTCCAGTCGCTCGAGGATCGCATCGTGAAGCGC
>JAOPYW010000156.1 GCA_025964405.1 Thermoleophilia bacterium
GTGCAGATGCGACGCCGGCCGGGCGCCGGATCGACCTGGTTCACCGTCATGTTCGCGGTGCTGGTGCTCGTGCTCGCCGCAGGCCGCGTACCGCCATCGGATGCCGTCGTCTGGCTGCCGCGCGCGACCTTCGCCATCCTGACGATCGTGCCGTTCGCGCTCTACCGCTTCACGCGCACGTTCGCGCGCGGTCCGCGCATCGTCGACGTCGTCACCACGATCGCCACGGCCGGCATCTTCGTCGGGGCGCTCGCCACGTCCATCCCCGAGGAGCCGGGCGACTGGTCGACGGCGGTGGTCGTGCTGATCGTGGGGTTCCTCCTGCACTGGGTGGTCATGTCGGTGCTCTCCGCCAGCTTCTTCATCGCCGAGGCACGGCGCACCGTCGGGGTCGCCGCCCGGCGCATGCGCCTGTTCGCCGGAGCGGCGCTCCTCCTGGCACTGGCCCTCCTCGTGTCGGGGGCGAGCGGCTTCGGCGACGCTTCGGTCGTCTCGATCGTCGTGCAGCTGAGTGGCGCGGCAGCCGCGATCCTCTTCTGGTTCGCATTGGCTCCCCCACGCATGTTGCGAGCGGCCTGGCGCGCGGCGGAGAGTGACCAGTTCAACCTCGCCGTGCGCGGCCTGCTGAGCGGCGAGGACCAGCAGACCGTGCGCGACGGCCTGCTGGAATCGGCGATCCGCATGACCGGCGCGCGGGGCGCGGTGCTCCGCGACGCCGAGCGACGGCCGCTCGCCTGGCGTGGCCTCGACGCCGACGAGGCGCAGCTGCTCGCGGGTACCGACACCGAGGTCCACGGCAGCGACGTCGGCCCGGCGCTCGCGACCGGCGGCATCGTGGTCGCGGTCGGACCGGCCACGCCCTTCTTCGGCGCCGAGGAGCGGCGACTGCTCGACACCCTGGGCGCGTTCGGACAGCTCGCCGAGGAGCGCGCACAGGTCCTCACGCTCGAACGCGACGCCAACCGACGACTGCGGGAGGTCGACCAGCTCAAGACCGAGTTCGTGGCGATGGTGGCACACGACCTGCGCTCGCCCATGTCGGTGATCAGTGGGTTCGCCGACACGATCCGCGACCGCTGGGATGACCTCACCGACGAACGCAAGCTGCAGTTCCTCGGCCTCATCTCGCGCAACACCCACAGCCTCGCGGTGTTCGTCGAGGACGTGCTGCAGGTCGCGCGCCTCGAATCGGGTGAGTTCCACTACGACCTGCAGCCGTTCGAGCCGCGCGAGGTGGTCAATCGCATCGTCGCCGAGTTCGGCCTGGCGCACCCGGAACTCGAGCTCGAGATCGACGCCGCACCCGAACTACCTGCGGCCCTGGGCGACTCCGAGCGCAACTGGCAGATCCTCACCAACCTCATGACCAACGCGGTCAAGTTCTCGCCGCAGGAGCCGCGCGTGCGGGTGAAGCTGCGATTCCTCGAGGAGGAGAACGCCGTCGCGATCGCCGTGTGCGACCAGGGCGTGGGCATCTCGGCCGACGACCAGTCGCGCCTGTTCCAGCGCTTCTCGCGCGTGGGCGAGCGCCGCGCGACGGTGGGCACCGGCCTCGGGCTCTACATCGTGAAGGCGATGGTCGAGGCGCAGGGGGGTCGCATCTGGGTGCAGAGCGCCCCCGGGGAAGGCTCCACGTTCACGTACACTCTCCCCGCAGCGCACCCGCAGATGGAAGTGTCAGACCGATGAAAGTCCTCGTGGTCGTAGAAGACGATCGTGACATGCAGCTCCTGATCGAAGTCATGCTCGGAGCCGACGGCAGGCTCGACCTGGCCGGCGCGGCGACGACCGCGAGCGAAGCGATCGACGCCGCACGTCGGGAGCAGCCTGACCTGATCGTGCTCGACCACTTCATCGATGGCGACGTGATGGGCATCGACGCTGCGCCCGAGCTGAAGCAGGCAGCGCCACACGCACGCATCCTCCTGTGCACGTCGCACGACCTCGCGGTCGAGGCCGAGCGCTCGGGGTCGGTCGACGGGTTCCTCAACAAGAACGACATCCAGCAGCTGCTTCCCACCGTGCAGCAGCTGCTCGGCATCACGCAGTGACCTGCGCGACGCCCTAGGCGGGCGTCGGCGTCGCGGCGACGATCTTGTTGTACACGCCGGAGAAGTCGGTCGTGGCCGCCTCGTCGGCCGCGAAGCGCTCGTAGATCTCGAGGGCGTGGCGCCCGAGTTCGTTCGAGACGTGCGTCGCGTCGGCGGCGGCCTGCGCGAGCCGCAGGTCCTTCTGCATGAGCGCCACGGCGAACCCGGGTCGGTAGTCGTTGTTGGCCGCACTCGTCTCGACGACCCCCGGAACCGGTGCGTTGACGTTGACCGCCCAGCACGACCCCGACGAGGTCGACGCGACGTCGAAGAACGCCTGGTCGCTCAGCCCGAGCTGCTTCGCGAGCGCGAAGGCCTCGGCCGCACCGACCATCGAGATCGCGAGGAGCATGTTGTTGCAGAGCTTCGCGGCCTGGCCCGAGCCCGGCTCGCCGCAGTGCACGAGCTTGCGACCCATCGCCTCGAGCACCGGTGTCGCTCGCGCGAACGCCTCCTCCGTGCCCCCGACCATGAAGGTCAGGGTGCCGGCCTCAGCTCCCACGACGCCACCCGATACGGGCGCGTCGACGGCGAGTACGCCCGCGGCCGCGGCGGCTTCGTGGAAGGTGCGCGACTCGAAGACGTCGATGGTGGAGCAGTCGATCACGAGGGTGCCGGCGGGGAGCGAAGCGAACAGCCCCTGGTCACCCATGTAGACGCCCAACACTGCGGCCCCGCCGGGGAGCGAGGTCACGACGACGTCGGCGCCCTCGGCCGCCTGGGCTGCGCTCGTCGCGGCGGTTGCACCGTGGGCGGCAGCTGCATCGAGCAACTCGACTGACAGGTCGAAGGCCCGCACCGTGTGCCCGGCCTTCACGAGGTTGGCGGCCATCGGTCCACCCATGTGGCCGACGCCGATGAAGGCGATCTCGAAGGTGTCACTCATCACGGCGCTCCGGTCAGGTCGAGTTCACCGATGCCGAGCGACACGAAGTACGCGTCGACGACCTCATCGGTCACGGCATCGAGCGTGGCAGGCTGCCACTGGGGATTTCGGTCCTTGTCGACGACGGCGTCACGCACGCCCTCCGCGAAGTCGGGGTTCTCGAGGAATCGCCAGGCCATGCGGAACTCGAGCGCGAAACTCGCGGCGAGGTCGTGCAGCTCGCGCGCCTCGCGGAGGGCGCGGCGCGTGACCTTGAGCGAGGTCGGCGACTTGGTGCGCAGCGTGGCCGCGGCCTCGTGCGCGGCAGGTTCCGTCCTCGCGTCGAGCGCCGCGAGGATGTTATCGACGGTGTC